>DFSK01000099.1:0-3673 GCA_002378605.1 Alphaproteobacteria bacterium UBA3439 | reverse complement strand
GATTGTGGCATTACGGCGCATGCGCCGCTGGCGGCAGTGGCTGAAATGGGGCTTGATGTCATTGTTATTGACCATCATATCGCCGGCCCAGAATTGCCGCGCGCGCAATCAGTGGTGAATCCCAACCGGCTGGATGAAGATGGGCGTTATGGCTATCTTTGCGCCGCTGGTGTTGTTTTTATCGTGCTTGTTGGGATGGTTCGCGAATTGCGTGAACGCGGCCATTTTGCCGGAGGCCACACTCCGCCTGATTTAATGGCCTATCTTGATATTGTTGCGCTGGCCACTGTTTGTGATGTGGTGCCTCTGATCGGGCTAAACCGCGCCTTTGTGCGCCAAGGGTTAAAAGTGATGGCCGAGCGTCGTCATCCCGGGCTGACCAAGCTTGCCGATGTTGCGGGCATGAACACGGCGCCTAATGTCTATGCCTTTGGCTTTTTGCTTGGCCCACGAATCAACGCCGCTGGCCGGATTGGCGGATCTGGCCTTGGGGTCAAGCTACTTGCCTGCAATAGCAGTGACGAGGCGGCTGGTCTGGCGCTTCGGCTTGATGAAATGAACCGTGAGCGTAAACAGATTGAAGAAGGCATCCGCATTGCCGCGATTGATCGGGCTGCCGAAATAGTCCATCCGGTTTTGATTATGCATGACCGATCATGGCATGAAGGTGTGATTGGTATTGTTGCTGGCCGGGTTCGCGAACGGTTTGGCAAACCTGCTTTGGTGATTGCCATGAATGATGATGGCATTGGCAAAGGATCGGGGCGCAGTATCGCTGGTTTTCGGCTTGGCAATGCCATTATTGCTGCGCATCAAGCGGGCATTCTGGAAGGCGGTGGTGGGCATGATATGGCCGCGGGCTTTACCGTCAGGGCTGATAAGATTGATGATCTGCAACAATTTTTGAATGATCGGCTTATGGCTGATCTGAATGGCGTTATCCCGCAAACAATGCATAAGGCCAGTGGTCTGTTAAGTATTGCCGGATGCAAGCCCGATCTTGCCGATTGGCTCGACCGGCTTGGCCCGTTTGGCAGCGGCAATCCCGAGCCGCGATTTGTTATTCCAGACTGCCGAATCAAATCGGCAAAATTTGTTGGCGAGGCAGGCGCGCATTTGTCTTGCCGGTTGGATGATGGCAGCGGTACCTTGAATGCGATTGCGTTTCAGGCAGGCGGCACACCACTTGGTCAGGCGGTAGCTGATGCCCGCGATGGGCATTATCTGCATATACTTGGTCGGGTACGGCGCGACCGGTTTCGTGGCGGTAATGCCATGCAATTTGAAATTGATGATGTTGCTGTTCCGCCACTGGCATTTGCGCGCTAAGCCTTGAATTTCGTCCCTGTTTTGTTTGTTTTGCGGAAAAACACAAATTGATGATAAAAGCGGCTTGATTTGGTCGGCGGTTTTGACTAATACAAGCGTCATTGGCTTTGCTTTTAAAGATGTCCCGTTCGTCTAGAGGCCTAGGACACCGCCCTTTCACGGCGGCAACAGGGGTTCGAATCCCCTACGGGATGCCAAAGCTTTTTTCCTTCATTTTTGGATATTGCTTCTGACGCGCTTTAGTGTCTGTCAATCGGGGCGACATTTGCCTTGATTTTGGCCGGGTTGATGTTGGCGGGGTTGGTTCGGTCTTGCACTGACCGGCATTTTGCGGAATCATTTCGTCGCACACCCCCCGAACCTACCCGAGAGCCGGATGACAGATCAGCCAACGACAAATCAGCCAACGACAAATCAACAAATGTTAGGTCTGGCAAATGGGGCACATGAAACCAAGGCAAAGCCCGTCTTGCAGCCGCAATGCCCATCTTGCGGACGGCCTGAAAATATTGTCTGGGTTCATGGCCATGGGCAATGTGCGCATTGCCGAATGAATGTCATGCCATGCTGTGACGGCGAAACCTGCGAGACGCTATAGGCGGGTTTTTAGCAAACCCGCCCGCGACAAACTGGCTAAGCGACGAATTGACCCTTGCCATCATTGGCAGAACGGCCTAGAAAACGATGATTATTTTGATTGGGAGATCATAACCATGAATGCAAATGTTGGTGTTTTACTCGTTATTGGCTTTCCGCTTGCGCTTCTTGCCTGTCTGTGGGTTTTTGGCAAGGTTTCAGTGCGGCCTGAATAAGCCTTCATTTAGCCTGAAGGTTAAGGCAAGGCGGTCGCTATGATTGGTCGAGCGCATGCATGGCAGCCTGAAATGCCAGAAGAACGCATTTGTGCCGGTTGCGGATATCACGCACCGGCATAAATTTTGCCATTTCTTCATTTGGGGCTTGGTCTTGTTCTTTGCCGATCCAGGTGGCGAACTGCGCCGTCATTTGGCGCGCCGTCTCTTGCTTTATGCCCTCAAATTGGGCCACAACCAGACCAGCGCCAGCCTCGCATAATGCGCAGCCGCGCACCTTGATCCCAATATTACTGATTGCTCCATCTTTCAGCGCAAATGATATATCCACCCGGTCACCGCAGGTCGGATTATCACAGCTGGCTTGAAGCGGGGCACTTATGTCCAGTTCACGCGTGCGTGACTGCTTGGCGAGCTCTAGAATCTGTTTCTGATAAAGCGCATCCAAGAATTTGATTCCCGCCTAAGTAACTGAATTATCCAGCGCTTTTGATCAGCATAAACACAGCTGCCGCCGAAGCAGCATAGGCGGCGATCATTAGCCAATGAAGTGATGTATAGACATTTTCTTCAGGAACATGGGCTGGACGCTGCTTGTTTGTTGTTGAAGCCATTGGTTTATCCCCCGACATCGTTTTAACGCAATTTATGACTGCTGAATTCATAGCCTGAGGCCTCGTCAAAAACAAGCCATTTACCAGCTATTTTTGGAAAAGCCATCGGTGCCGAACGCCGAAAATATATGCGATTGAAAAAATATTTTTACGGAAATGGCATTGAAGCCGCGAAAAAAGCCATCTAGTGTCTTCTTCGGTTTACACAATATAGCGATTTTTAAATTCAAATGCGTTTCCTGATCTTGTTTACGACCTTGATGGCTGGCTGGTTGCTGATGTCAGGCATTTATAATGGCCTGCTGATTGGTTTTGGCGTCGCCAGTTGTTTGCTTTGTACATGGCTTAGCCTTCGCATTGGCGCAACTGACCGCGAAGGCTTGCCAACACATCTATTTGCGCGGCTGCCAGCTTATTTAGCCTGGCTGATTGGCGAGATTGTTTCATCTAATATCGCAACAGCCAAAATCATTCTTCGTGGAACATCTGATCCTGAAATTTTTGAAGTGCCAGCCAATCAAGCAACCGCGGCGGGCCTTGCTAATTATGCCAATTCAATCACTTTGACCCCGGGAACCGTCACTGTTGATATTGACGAGGCCAAAACAGGCCCAAGCCGGTTTTTGGTTCATGCGCTTCACCCCCAATTTGGCGATGATGTGCGAAGCGGCGATATGGATAAACGCAATTGCGCCCTTGAAGGGGCCGGATCAGGACGTTCGGGGAAATCTGGCAAATGATGATGATTGTTGCAATAACCGCCTGTGCGGTTTGCCTTGTAATGGCGCTTGTCCGCACCGCGCTTGGGCCAACGGCGTTTGACCGTGTTCTGGCGGTAAATGCGATTGGCACATTGGTTATTTTAGGTATCGCCCTTCATGGCTTTATCATGGGCCGCCCTGAATTTGTTGATATCGC
>DFSK01000183.1:12275-23307 GCA_002378605.1 Alphaproteobacteria bacterium UBA3439 | reverse complement strand
ATAAGTGACAATCACATATGCTTCAAAATGGAAATAATGGCCGGATCCTTGTTATCAAACATGGGGCGCTTGGCGATATTGTGCAGGCGATTGACGGTTTTGCAAGCCTTCGCGCTGGTAATCCTCTTGCGCATATCGCGCTTATGACAAGCCCCGGGTTTTTATCGCTGGCCAAAATGATGCCTTGGTTTGATGAGGTGATTGTCGATCCACGTGCTGGGCTATTCAACCTAGCGGCTGCATGGCGGATTCGTCGCTATTTTCGCCAAGACTGGTCAGTGATTGTCGATATGCAATGCAGTAGCCGAACGCAAAAATATTTTGCGCATTTTGTCCGGCCTGGCACGCGCTGGATTGGCACGGCTTCGGGCTGTTCGGATCCGCTTCCTGATTTTACCGGTGTGAATAATCGCGACCGAATGGTTACAAGCGCACAAATGGCGGGCGGCATTGTTCAAAGCCCCGACATGTCATGGCTTGTCACTGGGGCGGCGCAAACCGACCATCCTACGGTTTTTACTGTCGGCAAGAAATATGCAGTCCTTATCCCCGGATGTTCATTGGCAAAGCCGCAAAAACGATGGCCTGCAGAGCGGTTTGCCGCGGTTGGCAATGATCTGGTTTCGCGTGGGTTTGACGTTGTGCTTGTTGGCACTGCTGACGATCGTGACGCGGTGAATGCCGTTTTGGCCGCGTCGCCTGATGCGATTGATTTATGCGGGAAAACAAATCTGGCCGGATTGGCGCGATTGCTTGGTGGTGCCGCTTTTGTGATTGGTAATGACACGGGCCCGATGTTTCTGGCAGCCCGAACCGGCGTGCCAAGCCTTATGGTAATGGGCCCTGATACTGATCCGACCATGTCAGCCCCAAAAGGGGCGGCGGCAAGCTGGCTTCAAGGTACGCCAATTTCTGAAATTAGCGCAGCTGCCGCGATTGGCGCGCTCGAATCTCTCGGGTTGAAGCCAAACGCCTAAAACGACGATCCGGGCTGGGTCAAAAAATGATCTTCTTCGCTATTGTTAGGCCTGCCAAGGATGGCATTGCGGTGCGGAAACCGTCCAAAACGGGCGATGATATCACGATGTTTTATGGCATATTCATGGGTTAATTTTGATGTATATGTCTCAAATAACGGTAAAGACATGTCTTGAATGTCGATCTCCTCACTATGCATCATCGGCATGAGCATGAATTGACAATAGAATGGCTTGTCAGCATCGAGATATTTGCGCTCAACACAACGAAGGCTTAGGGCAAGCGCCATTTCATCGCCCGAAAATGCCCGCGCCGAATGGCGGAAGATATTACGGGTGAATTGGTCAAGCATCAAGATAAGGGCAAGACAGCCCTCGGCGTCATTGGCCCAATGGTCAAGCTTTCCGGCAAGAGCCTTGGTGACAGTCTTGCCAAACCTGTCCTTGATGGCAGCGTCAAAATCATCATCTTTTTTAAACCAGAATTCGGGTGTTGTTTCGACAAACCAGAAACTCACAACATCGGCGGCTTTTGGTGTTTTTTCCATGATCTAAACCTTTCACGCTGGATGGTGACGTTTTAGGATTAGATAACTTTACCCGGGTTCATTAAATTTTTTGGGTCCAAAGCAGCCTTGATCGATTTCATTGTATTGATGATGGCGGGGCTTTTGACCTTGGCCAGCTGGTCTCGTTTGACCTGTCCAATGCCGTGTTCGGCACTGATTGACCCGCCATATTTGGTGACATTCCCATACAGCAATTCAAGCAATTTCGGGGTTTTAGCGTCAAAATCAGGGTCGCCACCAGCAGCCTGAACAAGGTTGAAATGCAAATTGCCATCGCCAATATGCCCATAGCCACAAATACGGATTTTTGGATCAATTGCTTTCACGCCAGCAACCATATCAGCGTAAAATGCTGACAGGGCTGATTGCGGCAATGCCACATCAGATCGCACCACCTTGCCAGCACGTTTATGTGATTCGGGTGATGATTCGCGAACATCCCATAGGGCATCGCGCTGGGCATCGCTATTTGCGATGGTGGCGTCAATCACCAAACCATCTTCAAAGGCGGTTTCAAGAACCGTTTCCATGATCGAACGGATCGGCGAGCTGCCATTTCCATCAACCTCGTTATCGGCTGGGTTGGTGCTGCCAATTTCCATCAAAACATTCATTGGGCCAATGGTGGCTAGCGGGCGCTGGATATTGGGAAATGATTCAAACAAGACATGCAAAATATCAGCCGGAATCAATTCAAAGGCTTCGACCATTCCGCCAGATGCGGCCTGTACGCGATGCAGCAATTCAACCGCCGCGTCAACATCACGAATTTCAGCAAAGGCCGTGCTTAGGGCAACAGGTTTTGGAAATAGCCGCATTGTTGCCGCGGTAATAATGCCAAGCGTGCCTTCCGATCCGACAAACAGATCTTTTAAATCATAACCGGTATTGTCTTTGCGAAGCCCGCTTAGCATTTCCAAAACTTCGCCGCCCATCAGCACAACCTCGAGGCCGAGTGTCAAGGCGCGGGTTGTGCCATAACGAACAACATTCAATCCGCCCGCATTGGTGCCAAGATTGCCACCAATTGTGCAGCTGCCCTTTGCTGCCAGATTCAGCGGGAAATACAAACCTGCATCTTCGGCAATATCTTGAAGATTTTGCAAGATACAGCCCGCCTCTACCGTCATCGACATATTTTGCGCGTCAATTTCACGAACCTTGTTCATCCGGCGAAGTGATAAAAGGATCGAATTGCCGCTGCTATCAGGCGTTGCCCCGCCCATAAAGCCGGTATTGCCCCCTTGCGGAACAACGATGATATCATGCTTGTCAGCATAGGCCATGATGGCCGCAACCTGCGCGGTTGTTTCCGGCAGGACAACCGCATGCGCTGACCCGTGAAACCGGTCATGCCAATCAGACAGATAGCTTGCCGTATCATCGGCCGTTTGCAACACCGCTTTGTCACCAACAAGGCCGATTAAATCATCAATGATATTTGGTTTACGGTCATCCATAAGCTTCACAAATCCTGTCATATTTTGTTTGATAGCAATGCTAACATTCCGCATGGTGATCGGGTCACCCAGCCAGCCAGCCAAATGCCAGACCAAGACATCTATCTATTTATAGGTATCTGCGCCCGCCAATGCAAATGCTGTTCAGCGGTGAAGGGGGGTTTTCGGTGAAACAGGTTTTTATGCCGAAAATTTAGTGATTATTTGGCAAAAATTGAAAAAAACACCTAGCGCGGCGCGGCGGCGCGGCGAAGCCGGTCATTGATCGCCTCGCCAAGGCCGATATCGGGTATCGGGGCAATAGCAATCTTGGCAATATCGGCAGTATCAACAGCGTGCAGCATCGAAAAAAGATTGGCCGCAGCTTCAACCAAATCTGCTGATGGGCTGAGGTTCAAAGCCAATTTCCCAGCGCCGCTGACAGCGCCGAAGCCGATTAATTCTTCATCGGCTGCACTGGTGTTGGCCATCAACCGCACTGGTGCATTTGGCGCGTAATGGCTGGCAAGCTGCCCGGGTGCGACCGGATTTTCGCTATCGGCCAGCGGTTCTGCCATATCGATCTGCGGATTACAATTTGCCGTGGCCAAGGCTGCAGCCAAGGCATCGCGCGTAATCCCGCCAGGGCGCAATAGGCGGGCAATATCGCCTGTGCAGTCAATAATGGTCGATTCAAGACCGGATTCGCAGGGCCCGCCATCAAGCACCAGATCCAACCTGCCCTCAAGCCCGTCTAAGACATGTGTTGCCGTGCTCGGGCTGATCCGGCCTGATGGGTTGGCACTTGGCGCAGCAATTGGTTTGCCGAAGGCTTGCAAAAGCGTTTGGGCGCCGCGATGCGCCGGAACCCGAATCCCAAGCTTGCTCAATCCGGCGGTGGTTAGCATCGCCACAGGGCAATCATCATTGCGGTGCAGAATCAGCGTCAAGGGGCCAGGCCAGAAAGCGGCGGCAAGGGCGGCGGCAATTGGGTTTTTTTGACCAAGCGCAAAAGCGGCATCGGCCGAAGCAACATGGCTTATCAACGGATTAAAGGCTGGCCGTTGTTTGGCGGCAAAAATACGCGCAACCGCAGCCGCATTTGTGGCATCAGCGCCAAGCCCATAAACCGTTTCGGTTGGAAAAGCGACAAGCCGTCCAGCCACAAGAATCGTTACCGCCTCGGTAATGCTCTGATCTGAAATGGCAAGGCAGGCTGTCATGACACGAAATTGAACCTTTGGGTTTACTGGTTTGGCGACGCGCGGCATCATTTCGCCGGATCGCGGTGATTGGTTTCCAGTGATACAACATGATTGATGTCTCGCCTAGCCGTCTGTTTCGCGGTAACCTGTATGAGAAATGATCAATCTCGTCAGAATTTTCATAAAAAGGGCATGATGTGTTATGTGCGGACGTTTTACCAGCACGGCCACAACAGACGAATTAATGCGCCGTTTTGGCGTTACGATTTTGCAGAATTTGCGCCCGCGCTGGAATGTTGCGCCAAGCCAGAATAGCATGATCCTTGTTCGTGATGGTCTGCATCTTCAGGCCAAAACTGCGGCATGGGGGCTGCCGCCAACAGGGCCAAATAAAAGTTTTCTAATCAATGCCCGCATGGAAACAATGCGCGAAAAACCAACCTTTCGCGATGCTTTTTCTCTGTCACGTTGTATTGTTGTGGCAAGCGGCTGGTATGAATGGTCGGCGCCAAAAACACCTTGGCATATTCAGCTATCTGATGGCGGTGTTATGGCGATGGCCGGATTATTGTTTCAACAGGGATCGCAATCACGCTTTATCATTGTGACTAGCGCCGCCGATGGCAAGCTGGCCGAAATCCACCATCGCCAGCCGCTTGTGCTTGCCGCAGGTACTGAAATGCAATGGCTTGGCGGAACAGCCGATCAGGCCGCAAAATATTGTGAAATTGCGCCGGCTAGCTGGTTCAACTGGTATCGCGTTGCCCCTGATATTGGCAAGGCGGGCATAGACCATCCAGAATTGGTGACGCCGCTCGAAGGTGATGCGCTTTTACCAATAAAGCCCGATCAGGGCGATTTATTTGGCTAGATTTCGTCGATTGTGGCTTTGCGAACCAGAATGCCATAGATGTGCCAAAGCATAAGTGCGCCGGCACCACGATAGGGGCGCCAGGCATCACCAAGCTTTTCAAGCATTTTTCCATTTGGCCTTTCATTCAATAATTTCAGTCGTTTCATGCCTTCTTGCAAGGCAATGTCATTGGCTGGCCATGCATCCATATCGCCAAGGGCAAAAAGCCGAAAATTATCGGCTGTCCATGCGCCAATGCCGCGAATTTCGACAAGCCGTTTTTGAACTTCTTCGCCGCTCATCTCGGCCAATGCTGTCAAATCAAGCCGCCCTGATTGAATTTCATCGGCAATGCCAATCAAATATTCGGCCTTTCGCCGAGACAAGCCGAATGGCATTAAATCATCAGGTTGTTTGACGGCGATGACCGGCGCTTTGCTATGGCCCTGATCGCGCATGCGGGTCCAGATTGCGCTGGCGGCAGCGCGTGATATCTGTTGGCCGATAATTGACCGCGCCAGAGTTTCGTAATTGGCGGGAAGCGAGCGGTCTGGCGGTGGGCCAAAGCGCGACAGCGCGGCGGCAATATCGGCATCGATTGCGGCAAGCTGATCAAGCGCCCCGCCTGAGGATAATAGTTTTTGCTGCATGATTGTCATTATCAAAACCTATCAGGCTTCACCAACCCATACCAGATTTCAATCAATGCACAGCCAAATCTGCAGGGCGAAAAAGGATTGCTTTGTCGATCCTGTCCTGTGATAGGCTCGGAAATGATAAACAATTTTGCAAATGGAGACATAACATGATCGTGTGGGATTTTCCTTTGCGCCTGTTTCATTGGAGTCTTTTTATTTGTGTCGTTGGCGCAATAATTTCGGCCAAAGCTGAGGTTCTTTGGGTTCATGAGCGATTTGGTCTGGCGGTTTTGGGGCTTGTGACGTTTCGTGTTTTTTGGGGGTTTCTTGGTGGCCATTATGCGCGGTTTGGCCAGTTTCTTCGATCGCCACAAGCGGCATTGAACGGATTGAAAACGCTGTTTCGGCCCGATCCGATCGCAAAATCCGGACATAGCGCCCTTGGCGGTTATGCGGTTATAGGGTTGCTTGGCATTCCGCTGTTCATGGCGATTACCGGCACCATGTCAAATGATGACGTTTTGTTTGACGGCCCGCTTGCGCATCTGGTGCCAAACATGACAAATAAAATTGCTGAAATACATCATTTTTCAGCAAATTTTCTGTTTCTTATCATCATTTTGCATCTTGTCGCCATTTTGATCTATAAATTCAAGAAAAAGCGCAATTTGACGATGGTCATGGTCAAAGGCAAATCCAATATCGCCGATGCCAAGCTGGATAAGGATGGCGGCATTTCAGCCAAACAAACATTTTTTGGATTGATCATGATGGTGGCTTTTATTGCCGCGGCACAAGCGATTACCCTATTGCGGCCATCCTTGTTTTAACCACCATCTATGTTCTAACCACAGGAAAGCCGCAATCTTGGTTGGTCTATTCTTTGAAATCGGAATGGCAGGATTTGCAGCTCGCCCCTAGATTTTTCAGCCCTGCCATCATCGCGCCCTGATCGCCCGATTTAGCCGCAGTGACTAAGGTTCGCGCAGCGGTTTCATTGGCTTTGGCCTTGGCTTTAAAGGCGTCAAATTCAAACCAGATTTCGGCGCGGGCCTTGGTATCACCTGAATCGCTGCCCTCGGGGAAATAGCTTGGGATTTTGTTCGCCCAGCTGGCGATCCCTTCAGCGCGATTGATAATTGTCTGATAATCACCACTCCCAATTGCGGCGGCGATGGCCTTCATCGAGTCAGCATTGCGTTTAAATCCGGCTTTGCGGTCAGCGATGATATCGGCATTGGCGGTGCCAAATCCGGTGGCGACAAGGCAAACGACAATCGTTGCGCAAATCTGCGACAGGGTTTTGGGTTGAAGGGCGGCTGAGAATTTGAGGTTTTTCAGATTGGCCAGCGTGATCATGAGGCGCGCTCCTTGGATGATGTTTCATATTTGGCTTATCAAGGATAAACACTGTTGCGGAAAAGAAAAGATTTGCTTTTGCACAAATTACGATAGAAACAGAATCTACATACGCTGGCGGCAATTATCTCGGTCAAGCGCGTTCACGCGCAACATTGAAACGGTCTAAAAATGTTCAATGATCAGCAGTCCAAAAGTTATAGTAAAGAAAGTTGGTTCGCTTGCCTCGGTCTTTGATGGGTGTGTTTCTAAGTTTGTTCGCGGTTATTTTCGGCGTGCTAACCGGTGTTCTGATCAAAAAACTAGGGTCGGATATCAATATTATCACCACTTTATTTTATCGGTTCCTATTCTCGCTTCCGATTTTATTCCTTTACGCAATTCATCTTCGTGGTCGCAATTTTTTACAAATCAATCAGCGCCAGATTCTGTTTTTTCGCAGCTTTCTTGGCCTTTGCGGCATCACCTTTTGGTTTTTATCGATCCGGTCAATGCCGCTTGGCATGGCAACAGCGCTTTTCCAAAGCTCGGTTATTTTCATCACGCTGTTATCGCCTGTTTTTCTAGGCGAAAAAGTGGGTATTTACCGTTGGACGGCGGTTATTGCTGGTCTGGCAGGGGTGGTCATTATCACCAATCCCTTTTCAGGCGCGATGTCATGGTATGCACTTTACGGCATTGGTGCCGCGCTGGTCGGGGCAGGGCTGTCCTTGATGTTGCGCCAGCTTGGGAAGGGCGATGCGCCTGCATCGGTGGCGGCTTGGTATAATATGGCGGGATTTGGCGTTTTGAGCATCATTGTGATGATTTTGCCAAATCAGCTGCAATCAATAGGCCAGTCAGTTCTGATCGATCTTGTCATTCTTGGGGTGATCGGATCGGCGTTGCAAATTGTGATGACGACCGCCTATCGCTATTCGGATGCGGTTGTGGTGGCGTCGATGCGTTATGTGCAAATGCCAATATCAGGGGTTGTTGGCTATTTTATTTTTGCCGAAGTCATGTCGGCAAGTGAAATTATTGGCGCTCTTATCATTATTGCCAGCTGTCTGGTGATTGCATGGCGCGAACTTGTGCGCACACGCGAGGTCAATCAACCGGGCATCTAGGCCAGACGCTGTTAGAAATTGACGGCATGTCATGATATGTTGGCGATGAAAGGCTTGTTCTTTTGCGAAAACCCTAGTAAACCCGCGCCATTGACGGCGTATTATCTGTATCAATATGATCTGGGAAAGAATTGATGGCTGACCAAAATATACTCATCCGCATCATGGGCGAAAGCGACATTGTTGATGTAACCATGACCCGCAATGCACCCAGCAATGCAATGCTGATGGGGCTCGACGCGGCCGATAAGGTTAATCTTCTTGGGCATTGGATGGATCAGGATCGCGGGGCTGAATTGGCGGCTGATAAAAACCATCTCGATGCCATGACCAGCATTGCCAGCGATATCCTTGCCGACAGCCCGCTGGCTTCCCAGCTCGAGGCTGGTGCCAATTTCGTGCTGCTAACCTTATTGCGCGAAAAATGGCCGGTTGGATCAAAGGCAAAATTCAAGATCATTGCCGAGCGTGTTAAGGCCGATCACACCTATCTTGCGCATATTTGCGCAGCCGCCAAGCTTGACGAACTTGATGATGAAGACTCCTTAAAACAGGAAGAAACGCGCCAATTGTCCCTAGCACTTGCCTTTTACAAAGCAAATCGCCGCCGCTTTGCCAATAGCAGCGCGGTTCAAGGGCTGATCAAAGGCTAATATGATCGGACAATATCAGACGCTCATGCCCCGGTGTTTGATATTTTAGTCACTCAAATCTTCAATTCAGGCAAATTCTCAAAAAAGGCCAGCGCTTCGGCATTTGCCAAGGCTTCAGTGTTTTTGATCGCCCGGCCATGAATGACGTCACGAACGGCAAGTTCGGTTATTTTGCCTGAACGGGTGCGCGGAATATCAGGAACAGCGATGATTGCGGCAGGCACATGGCGCGGCGTGGCGCCAGCGCGAATGGCAGTGCAGATAGCACGCTTCAGATCATCATCAAGTTTGGCACCATCGGCCAGCCGCACAAACAAGATGACCCGCACATCATCTTGCCAATCCTGACCAATGACCAGCGCTTCGGTAACTGCATCAAAGGCTTCGACCTGCCGGTATATTTCGGCCGTGCCAATGCGAACACCGCCAGGGTTTAAGGTGGCGTCAGACCGGCCATGAATGATCATGCCGCCGCGTGCGGTCATGGTGGCCCAATCGCCATGCCGCCAGATGCCCTGAAAATGCTCAAAATAGGCGGCGCTATATTTGCTGCCATCAGGATCATTCCAGAATTTCACCGGCATTGCCGGAAAAGGCGCAGTGCAGCAAAGTTCGCCTTGCTTGCCGATAAGGCTGGCGCCAGCTTCATCCAGAACGTCTGTCTTCATGCCAAGGCCGCGGGTTTGTATTTCACCGGCAAAAACCGGTTGAACCGGACAGCCAAGAACAAAACATGACACAATATCGGTGCCGCCAGAAATCGAGCATAGCTGCAGGTCGGGTTTGATTTTGTCATAAACAAAGGCAAATCCGTCAGATGACAGGGGCGATCCGGTCGATAATAAGGCCCGAAGCGAGCCAAGAGGAACCTGATCACGCGGGACATAGCCTGAATTGCGAAGCGCATCGATATATTTTGCCGACGTGCCGAAAATGGCAATGTTTTCAGTTTCGGCCAATGCCCATAGCCGCGCCGGCCCCGGGTGAAAGGGATTGCCCTCAAACAGTACAATTTTTGCCTTGATCGCCAAGGCCGATACAAGCCAGTTCCACATCATCCATCCGCAAGTGGTGAAATAGAACATGGCATCACCTGCGCCCAGATCGCCATGAAGGCGATGCTCTTTGATATGCTGGATCAAGGTGCCACCAACGCCGTGGACGATGCATTTTGGCGCACCGGTTGTACCGCTTGAATATAGAATATAAAGCGGATCATTGAAACCAACGCGCACAAAGTTACTGACCGGCTTGCCGTTACCAATCGCATCTTCAAAAAGGGTGGCATTGGGAATGGCGCTGCAATCAGGCGCATCGCTCAGATAGGGAAGGATCAAAACGGCTTCAATCGTTGGTAATCTGTTGGTAAGGTCGGCAATTAGCGGCATCCGGTCGATCTGTTTGCCAGCGTATAGATAGCCATCACAGGCCATTAATAATTTTGGTTCAATTTGGCTAAAACGATCAACCGCACCGGCCAATCCGAAATCGGGCGAACAGCTAGAATAGACCGCGCCAAGCGTTGCGCTGGCCAGCATCGTAATCACCGCTTCGGCCGTATTTGGCGTGTAGGCGGCAACGCGGTCACCTTGGCCAATGCCTTTGGCGCGCATCCAGCCGGCAAGCGCCATAACTTTTTGTTTCAGCTCAGCACGGTTGAGGGCGACATGGCGTCCATCTTCGCCATGGGCGCTGATCGCAGGGCGGTCATCGGCCTCGGCCAGAAGATTTTCGGCAAAATTGATCTTGGCGTCAGGAAAAAACTGGGCGCCGGGCATCGCCGTTTCATTGATCAGGATGCGTGATCCCATATCGCCAATGATGCCATGCCATTGCCACAGGCTTTGCCAGAAATCAGGCATTGAATCGATCGACCATTGCCACAAAGCTTGGAAATCGCCACCCCAGTCAAAACCATGATTGGCGGCGATAAACCGCCCGAAATCTTGCAGCTGTGCCTGTTCAATCGCGTCGTCTGTTGGTTGCCAAAGGCAGGTACCAAGCGTGGTTGATTGCGGCGGTGTTGAAGATGGTTCTACCATGGATGATGCCCAAGAAAAAAAGACAATGATCAAAGAAAATGATCGAATTGGTGATGCGCCCGAAATTTCGAGTTCAAGCCCAGCTTATCGTGACCGGTTGCATGGCGCAATGATTGCCGCAGCCTGCTAAAGATTATGCGCCAGACCATGCGCCAGACTATGCGCCAGACCATGCGCCAGACCATGCG
>DFSK01000183.1:10519-12008 GCA_002378605.1 Alphaproteobacteria bacterium UBA3439 | reverse complement strand
AGACCATGCGCCAGACCATGCGCGTGAATTAAGGCAGGTAAATGACGGCGTTTTCATCCTTGTCATCGGATGATTTGGCACATAATGCCGGTTACCAAGCCACGTAAAAGGGCAGCAACAGCAATCTATAATTGTTTTTCCTGAAAGAATAGGTGCAAAGCATAGCCCATAAAACACAGGTTTTACACCCACCCAAAAGGATTATATCTCTGCATAATAGAAAAACGCTTCGAGCAATGATATTTCTTAATAATTGGTTAATTTATGGTAAAATCACGCTCAGAGATTTTGTTTGTTGCCGTCAGCGAACCTTTGGATTGCCGCCATCAATTTGCAAATTGTCTCGCCTAGGAGTTCGACTAGAGATGCATGTCAGCACGAAATCGCAGATTCGCCATATCATGTCAGGTCTCAGTGAAACCAGACATCATCTGTTGCATGATCGGGTCGTCGCGCTTGCCGCAAGCCGGTGGATGATGCCGGTAAATGACAATGCCATCATCCAGATCGAATTGATGCATCATGACAATCAGGCGCTTTTGTCTAGCACGCTTGCCCGCGATGGCAGCGGCCCGCTAAAGGCATCTTTTTTGACGATGTTGCTTCTCGAAGATACGATTGCCCATGCGCAAAGTCCCTTTGGCATCTGTTCGGGGGCGGCAACGGTGACATTGCACCGTTTTATTGACATTGAAATGATCACGAATGATCAACTGGCGTTGGCAATTGCCAATTTTGCCAGACTAAACGACATTATTTTCGCCGATTACCTGTCGCCACCGATTGCAGAACCCTTGGCTGATAAACGCTATAGCATCTAATCTGCTGCGCTATTGCTTGGGAATCATCTTGAACTTGGTGGCTGAATGCGCGACAAGATTGTATGATGACGACACGTTCTCATCGCAATCCAACCGGCAGCCAAAGGCAAAAGATGATGGCCCAATCTTCCCCGAATTTTGACTATGATTTGATTGTGATTGGCGCAGGGTCTGGCGGCGTTCGCGCTGGCCGCATCGCTGCCGGCCATGGCGCAAAAGTCGCGGTGATTGAAGGCGACCGGCCAGGTGGCACTTGTGTTATTCGTGGCTGTGTGCCGAAAAAACTGCTGATGTATGCGGCCAGCTTTTCTGCCGATGTTGAAGATGCCCGCGGGTTTGGCTGGCAAATTGATGGTTTGTCGCATGATTGGCCTGCCTTAATTGCGGCGAAAGATGCTGAAATTGGCCGGTTGGAGGGTATTTACCGGTCGCTGTTGAAAAATGCTGGTGCCACCTTGATCGAGGGCTGGGGGCGGGTCACCGGCCCGCATGAGGTCAGCGTTGGGGCGAATGTTTATCATGCCGACAAAATTTTGATCGCGGTTGGTGGTGCCCCGCAATTCATTGATGTTCCCGGAATGAAAAATCATGCCATCAGCTCGAATGAAGCGCTGGATCTGCCCGTCTGTCCAAAAGAAATTGCCATTTATGGCAGCGGTTATATTGCG
>DFSK01000183.1:0-10177 GCA_002378605.1 Alphaproteobacteria bacterium UBA3439 | reverse complement strand
TTGCCGCTTCGTGGCTTTGATGATGATGTTCGTGCGCATATTGCAACAGCGTTAACAGACCGCGGGATCATTCTTCACCCCGAAACCACCATTGATCAGGTTACGGCTGAAAATGGCAGCAAGCAGGCGCATCTTAGCGACGGCAGCACGCTGGCGGTTGATCAGATCATGGCCGCCACGGGGCGCAGGCCAAATACCGCCAATCTTGGCCTTGATGATTTGGGGGTCAAGCTTGGCAAACAGGGCGAAATCATTGTTGATGATATGTCACAAACGAACCTGCCAAGCCTTTATGCCATTGGTGACGTCACAAACCGAATTAATCTGACGCCGGTTGCGATTGCCGAAGGTCATGCCTTTGCCGACAGCGAATTTGGCAATCGCCCGCGCAAAGCCGACCATGTCAATGTCGCCTCGGCCGTATTTAGCCAGCCACCAATCGCATCAGTCGGCCTGTCTGAAGTGGATGCGATCAAAGCTCATGGCAAGGTCAAGGTCTTTGAAAGCCAGTTTCGGGCAATGAAAAACACCATTTCTGGGCGCGGCGAAAAAACCTATATGAAACTGATTGTCGAAGATGCAAGCGACAAGGTTGTTGGTGTTCACATGTTGGGGCCGGATTGCGGTGAGATCATGCAAGGCATCGCGATTGCGGTAAAGATGGGCGCAACCAAGGCAGATTTTGACGCCACCATTGGCATTCACCCGACCGCTGCCGAAGAGTTTGTGACCATGCGCACACCGCGCCAAGACAGTTAGGCTAGGCAAATTCTCGTCTGTTCCCTTGTCGGAATAAAGCTTGAAAAAACAGTGCAAATCCGCGATATTGAGCTGTAATTTCAATGATAGGGGTGAGGTTGGCTGTGCCGTTCGCCAGCAGCCTCGCCTTAAAAGGACGATAATCAGATGACTTGGCAACCAAATAGCTGGCGCAGCTTTCCAATTCAACAAGTGCCGGAATACCCTGATCTTGACCGGCTGAACGCTGTTGAAAAGATTATTTCGGGTCGCCCGCCACTGGTTTTTGCTGGTGAGGCGCAAAGCCTTCGCGATCGTCTTGGCAGTGTGGCGCGTGGTGAGGCGTTTTTGTTGCAAGGTGGTGACTGTGCCGAAAGCTTTGCCGAATTTTCAGCAAATAATATCCGCGACAGCTTTAAAGTCATGTTGCAGATGGCGGTAGTGCTGACATATGGCGCCTCAATGCCAGTGATCAAGATCGGCCGGATGGCGGGTCAATTTGCCAAGCCACGTTCAGCGCCTACCGAAGTGATTGATGGTGTTGAATTGCCAAGCTATCGCGGCGATATGATCAATGGGCCAGCCTTTACCGAAGATGAGCGTATTCCTGATCCGCGGCGGTTACTTCGCGTTTATGAGCAATCAGCGTCAACCTTGAATTTGCTTCGTGCCTTTGCCCAAGGCGGGCTTGCCGATTTGACCAAGGTGCATAGTTGGGTGGCTGACTTTTTGAAAGACACACCGCAAACACAGCGTTTTGAGGCGCTTGCCGAACGGATCGAAGAAAGCCTGAATTTTATGAAGGCCTGTGGTGTGACTTCGGCAACGGCTCGCCCGCTTGCCGAAACTGAGCTTTACACGAGTCATGAGGCGCTTCTTCTCGGGTTTGAAGAGGCCATGACGCGCCGCGATACCATTACTGACGAGCAGGGATGGTATGACACATCTGCACATATGTTGTGGATTGGCGACCGGACACGCCAGCCCGATGGTGCGCATGTTGAATATATGCGGGGCATTTCTAATCCGATTGGCTTGAAATGTGGGCCAAGCCTTGATCCCGATGAATTATTGCGCTTGATTGATATCCTGAACCCTAGCAATCAGGCTGGCCGGTTGACTCTGATTGTTCGTATGGGCGCGGAAAAGGTGCGAAGCGGCTTGCCACCACTTTTGCGGGCGGTCAAAGCGCATGGGGCGAATGTTGTCTGGTGCTGTGATCCAATGCATGGCAACACCATCAAGGCCAGCAGCGGCTATAAAACGCGCCGTGTTGATGATGTGATGGCCGAAGTCACGGGCTTTTTTGATGCGCATGATGAGATTGGCACCTATCCTGGCGGCGTGCATTTCGAGATGACAGGACAGAATGTCACTGAATGTGTTGGCGGTGTTGTTGATGTGACCGAGGCCAGCCTTGGTGATCGCTATCACACGCATTGTGACCCGCGTTTGAACGGGGCGCAGGCGCTTGAGCTTGCGTTTCTTCTTGCCGATTTGCTGAAACGTCGGCGCGGTGTCCCGTCTTACATGTCCAAGGCCGTATAAAGAACTAAGGGCTCTGTCATACGCTGTCATGGTTTGCGTCGGCAGTCTTGATCCATTTTTAACAAGGTAGACTGATGGCAAAATTTGCGAGCAGCGGGCCGACTCCGGAAATTCAGCCGAGTCTAACCGATACCTATTTCAACCACACACGCAAAGTCGTCATGGCAAATGGCGATTGCGAAGTCACCTATGCGGTTTTCATGCGTCGTCCGGTTACCTTTGCCGGACGTTTGGCAATTGAATGGATTACCGCAATGGCTAAAGCGCGTGGTGCCACTCTGAAAATTGAGCAGCTTTATGTTGAAGGCGCATGGATCGGTGCTGGCGAGCCAATGTGTTATATCACTGGCCCATTTTCGGTTCTTGTTGACCTTGAAACGATTTTTCTGCAACGCCTTGGGCCGGCCTGTGTCGCTGCCTATAACGCCTATAATATGTGCATGGAATTGCCGAATGTGGCGTTTCTGGCGATGGATGCCCGCCATTGTGCTGGCAGTGAAATGGCCGAACTCATGGCATATGGCGCCTCGGTCGGTGCCGCCAAGGCCAAGGCCAAAGCCAATGCGATTGGTTTTGTTGGCTGTGCCGCTGATGCCACTGCGCATTTCTTTGGTCAGGCAAAGGGCAGAGGAACAATGCCACATGCCTTGATTGGCTATGCCGGATCAACAGTTCGCGCTGCCGAAATGTTTCACCAGACCGTGCCAGATGCGCCTTTGACTGTTTTGGTTGATTATTTTGGTCAAGAAATCACCGACGGGCTTGCCGTGGCTGAACATTTTCGCGATCACAGCATGGCAGGCACCTTATCGCTTCGTCTTGATACCCATGGTGGACGCTATGTTGAGGGGCTTGATACGCAATCATCCTATGCGGTTTTGGAACGCAATGTTCCGCAGGCTTTGCGTGGCTATCGAACCGAAGATGAATTGCGTTTGCTGCTTGGAACAGGCGTAAGCGCGGCGGCGGTTTGGCATATGCGTGAACAGCTTGATAACAACGGCTTTAACAAAGTAAAAATTGTCGCTTCCAGCGGTTTTGGGCCAGATAAATGTCGTGTTTTTGCCCTTGCTAATGCGCCTGTTGACGTGATTGGCACCGGATCATATCTGCCGCAAATCTGGTCGCAGACCTATGCGACAGCGGATATTGTTGCCTATGATGGCAAGCCACGGGTCAAGGCTGGCCGTGAATTTCTTTTGTATAAGTAAAAGGTTGATTGTTTCATGACAAAGCCGGTTCTAATCGCGCTCGCCCAATTGAACGCGCATCTTGGCAATGTAAATGCCAATGTCAGCCGTCTTAGCGAGGCGCGTACGCAAGCTGCCGTTCATGGTGCCGAAATCATTGTCACGCCTGAAATGTATCTTTCCGGCTATCCTTGTGATGATCTTGTGCTTCGGGCTGATTTTATGGCCGATGTCGCCGCTGGCATTGACGCATTGGCAAAGCTAACCGCTGATGGTGGCCCGGCGATTGTCGTTGGCGCTCCGGTTGCGGCCGACGGTGTTATTTATAATTCGGTTTTCATTCTTGATGGCGGCGCCCAGCTTGCCCGATTTGATAAGGTGAATTTGCCAAATTACGGCGTGTTTGACGATAAGCGCAACTTTGCCGCTGGCCAGATGCCCGGCCCTGCCATGCTTCGGGGGCTGAAAATCGGTTTTCCAATCTGCGAGGATATTTGGGAGCCTAATGTTGCCGAATGTCTCGAAGAATCGGGTGCCGATCTTATCATTGCAATCAATGCATCACCATTTGACGCGAACAAGCCTGAACACCGCATGTCGACAATTGTGGCGCGAACGGTCGAAACCGGCCTTCCGGTTGCCTATGTCAATATGGTTGGTGGGCAGGATGAGCTTGTTTATGACGGCGGATCTTTTGCCATCAATGCTGGTGGCAAGCTTGCTTGTCATTTGCCAAGTTTTTCTGAGTCAATTGTGGTTATTTCAGCGCAGAAAACAGCAGGTATGGTTACGCTTACTGGCCAGATTTCGCCGCCCGATAGTGATTTGACCGCGCTTTATCGCGGCTTGTGTCTTGGGCTTCGTGACTATGTCCATAAAAACGGTTTTCCGGGGGTTGTTCTCGGCTTGTCGGGCGGTATTGACTCGGCGCTGGTTGCGGCACTTGCTGTTGACGCGCTTGGCGCAGATGCGGTTCATGCGGTGATGATGCCATCTGCCTATACAAGCCAAGAAAGCCTTGATGACGCTGCCGAACTGGCTAGCGCCCTTGGCATCCGGCTTGATAATATTGCTATAACGCCTGCAATGGGCGCGCTTGACCAGATGCTGGCCGAACAATTTGCTGGCACCGAACCGAACGTGGCCGAAGAAAATATCCAGTCGCGTTTGCGCGGACTAATCTTGATGGGGATCTCGAATAAACATGGGTCGATGGTGCTGGCGACAGGTAATAAATCTGAATATGCGGCTGGCTATTCGACGCTTTATGGCGATATGTGCGGCGGCTATGCCCCTTTGAAAGACGTTTGGAAAGTTGATGTGTTCCGGCTTTGTCACTGGCGCAATCAGCATTTACCGCGGGGTGCAGCTGGCCCTGACGGGATTGTGATCCCGCAACGCATAATCGACAAACCACCATCAGCCGAATTGCGCCCTGACCAGAAAGATACTGACTCATTGCCGCCCTATGACCGGCTTGATGCGATCATGGCAGCCTTGTGTGAAGATATGGCTGATATCGAAACAATTGTTGGCCGTGGCTATGATCGGGCTGAGGTTGTGCGGGCAAGCGAGCTTTTATTCCGTGCCGAATATAAACGGTTTCAAGCTGCCCCAGGCCCAAAAATGACGCCGGTTGCCTTTGGTCGTGATCGCCGTCTTCCCTTGACCTCTGGCTTTAACCCGATAAAACCCTAAAGAGCCAAAATATATGGCAAGCCGTCGAACAGGCTGCCGCTTGAAAAGACTGGCCCAGTGCCAAAAAGGAGTCGTTTGATGACTGCAATCAAAGTCCGTTTTGCCCCAAGCCCGACGGGGCGACTGCATGTTGGCAATTTGCGGACGGCCTTGGTCAATTATCTGTTTGCCCGCAAAACCGGCGGCCAATTCATGCTTCGGATTGATGACACCGATACCGAGCGTTCCAGCGAAGCGTTCGAAGCTGATATCCGCGCCGATCTTGACTGGATGGGTATGGGTTGGGATTGCGAAGATCGCCAATCATTGCGCCTTGCGCGTTATGACGAGGCATTGGCGCAGCTTGTTGCTGCTGGCCGTGCCTATGCTTGTTATGAAACGCCTGAAGAATTATCGCTAAAGCGGAAAGCGCAATTATCGGCTGGTCGGCCGCCGGTATATGATCGCGCTGGCCTGAAACTAAGCGCCGAAGAAAAAGCAAAATTAGAGGCTGACGGCCACCGTCCGCATTGGCGGTTTTTGCTGAATGATGCTGAAGTCAGTTGGCATGACATGGTACGCGGCGATGTTGCCTATCATATGTCGAGCCTGTCCGATCCGGTGTTGATGCGTGAAGATGGACGGGTGATCTATACAATGGCTTCGGTTGTTGATGATATTGATCATGGCATAACGCATATTTTGCGTGGCGAAGATCATGTGACCAATTCGGCGGCGCAAATTCAGCTGTTCGAAGCCCTTGGTGCAACCGCCCCAACGATGGGGCATCTGGCGCTTCTTGCAGGCGCTGATGGGGAAGGCCTGTCGAAACGGCTTTGCAGCTTATCGATTGGGGAGCTGCGCCAAAGCGGCATTGAACCGGCGGCGATTGCCAGTGTTCTTGCTCGTATCGGTACAGCCGATCCGGTCGAGGCGCAAAGCAGCATGGAAACCATCATTGCCGGCTTTGATATTAGCCGTTTTGGTCGTTCTACGGCGAAATTTGATCCGTCAGAATTGCAGAAAATTAACGGCCAGATCATCCAAGATATGCCGTTTGACCTCGTAAAAGACCGGCTTTCCAGCGCCAATGTTGCCGGGGATGCCTTGTTCTGGGAAACCGTTCGCGGGAATATCACCACAATTGGCGAGGCCAAAATTTGGTGGGATGTCTGCACTGGTGAAATCACCCCTGTTATCGAATCAAATAATGTGACCAACGCTGCGGCTGCATTGCTGCCGCAAGGCGATCTTGACGCGTCAATCTGGAAAGGTTGGACAACAGCCATTGCGGCCGAAACAGGGGTTAAGGGCAAGAGCTTGTTTATGCCGCTTCGCCTTGCGCTGACGGGTGTTGATGCTGGGCCTGAACTGGCGCCTTTGCTTGGTGTCATGGGCCGTGATCGTGTTCTTGCGCGCTTGCAGGGGTTGCCGGCATGAATATGCTAAAACTGCATAATACCCTGACCCGCAAAAAAGAAGATTTTGTCCCGATCGACAATGATCATGTGCGGGTCTATGCCTGCGGGCCAACCGTTTATGGCCGGATTCATGTTGGCAATGCGCGTCCGATTGTGGTGTTTGATGTTTTGGTGCGGCTTTTGCGGTTGCGTCATGCCAAGGTTACCTATGTTCGCAATATCACCGATGTTGATGATAAAATTAACATTCGCGCTGCCGAACGCGGCATTGGCATTGATGAATTATGCGCCGAAACGATCGAGACATTTCATCAAGATACCGAACGACTTGGCGCGCTTGCACCTGATATTGAACCGCGTGCAACACATCATATCGCCGAAATGCAGGCCATGATCACAACCCTGATTGACAAAGGCCATGCTTATGCTGCCGATGGCCATGTATTGTTTCAAGTCTCAACGATGCGTGATTATGGATCGCTATCAAAACGGTCGATGGATGACATGATTGCCGGGGCGCGGGTGGAAGTTGCCCCTTACAAGCGTGAACCGGCTGATTTCATCTTGTGGAAGCCAAGCAGTGATGATCAACCCGGATGGGACAGCCCGTGGGGACGCGGGCGACCTGGATGGCATATTGAATGTTCGGCGATGGCCAAAGCCTATCTTGGCGAGGTGTTTGACATTCATGCAGGTGGGCTGGATTTGATTTTCCCGCATCATGAAAATGAAATCGCGCAAAGCTGTTGTGCGCATGATCAAACGAAAATGGCGCATTACTGGCTGCATAACGGCTTTGTCACGATGAATGACGAAAAAATGTCAAAATCGCTTGGCAATATCATTTCGGTTACTGATGCTGCCGATCAATATCGTGGTGAGACCTTGCGTGCGGCCTTACTGTCGGCGCATTACCGTGCGCCATTGGATTTATCGGATAATGCCATGCGTGACGCGCGGAACGGCCTTGATCGGTTGTATCGCGCTGTTGGTGATGTTGACGCCTCCCAAGACAAGGTTGATGCTGATTTTATCGCCTGTCTTCTTGATGATTTAAATACGCCTGCGGCGATGGCGCGCTTGCATGAATTGGCGCGCTTGGCAAATAAAGGTGACGATGCCGCAGCGAAGGCGTTAAAAGCCAGCGGTGCGGTTCTTGGTCTTTTGCAGCAAGGCGCCGATGGCTGGGCCAAGGCTGGCGATGCGGCAACCGATGATGGTTTGGATGATGCTACCATTGATGGTCTTATCGAAGCGCGCAAACAGGCACGCGCCAACCGTGAATTTGCCAAAGCTGATGAAATTCGTGATCAATTGACGGGTGCCGGCATTATTCTTGAAGATAGCGCCGATGGGACGATTTGGCGGCGACGCTAGCAATGATTGGGCATTTTTGCTAAACCGATGCCGCATAGGCGGGCATAGATCGGCTTGTCGGCACGTCATTGCCGGTCAGAGGCGGTAGGAGATTACCAATGGGTAGCGATAAAATATGGTTGTTTGACACCACATTGCGCGATGGGGGGCAGACCCGCGGAGTCGATTTTTCGCGCGCCGACAAGGTTGCCATTGCTCATGCGCTTGATGATATCGGTATTGACTATATCGAAGCTGGCTGGCCAGGCGCAAACCCGACTGATGATGCCTTTTTTGCCAAGCCACCAAAAATGAAAAATGCCAAGCTTGTTTCCTTTGGCATGACTCGTCGTGGTGGTCGCAGCACGGCTAATGATCCCGGGCTGAGTGCGGTTATTGATGCCGAAGTTGACGCATCTTGCCTTGTCGGAAAAACATGGGATTTCCATGTGAAAACAGCCTTAAACACAACGCTTGATGAGAATCTGGAAATGATCCGCCAATCGCTAATTGCCGCTGCTGATCGTGGCCGCGAGCCGATGTTTGATTGCGAACATTTCTTTGACGGTTATAAGAGCAATCCTGATTTTGCGCTTGATTGTATTCGTGCGGCCAATGAAGGCGGCGCGACATGGGTTGTTCTTTGTGACACTAATGGCGGCACGCTTCCCGATGAGGTGTTTGATATTGTCAGCGCTGTTCACAAAAAAATGCCAGATATCCGGTTGGGAATCCATTGTCACAATGATGCTGGCGTTGCCGTGGCAAATTCGCTGGCGGCGATTGCCGCTGGGGCGCGTCAGGTGCAAGGCACAATTAACGGGCTTGGGGAACGGTGCGGCAATGCAAATCTGATTTCCCTTATCCCTAGTTTGGTGCTGAAAACCGACTATGAAACCAATATTTCTGAGGCCAATCTTCCGAAATTAATGGGTTTGTCACGTTTTCTTGATGACCGGCTGAATCGTGCGCCGGATGCCCATGCGCCCTATGTTGGCGCGGCGGCCTTTGCGCATAAGGGCGGATTACACGCATCTGCTGCGCAAAAAGACCCGCGGACTTATGAACATGTGCCGCCGGAAAAGGTTGGCAATGAGCGGCATTACCTTGTCTCGGATCAGGCGGGCCGTTCAAATATGCTGGCGCGTTTTGCCCAGTTCAAGATTGAGATTGACCCCAAGGATGAAAGACTCGATACGCTGATCAGCGTTGTGAAGGCAAAGGAATTTGAAGGTTGGGCCTTTGACTCTGCCGAGGCCAGTTTCGAGCTTCTTGCCCGTCAGATGCTTGGCGAAGTGCCAGAATATTTCCGTATTGGTCGGTTCCGTGTCATGGATGAGCGGCGGTTTAACGCGCGCGGCGAATTGGTTGTTGAATCCGAAGCCACAACGACAATTTTTGTTGGTGATGATTGTTTTCACGAAGCCGCCATCGGCAATGGTCCGGTGAATGCGGTTGATACCGCCATGCGCAAAGCGTTGGTCGCCGCCTATCCATCGCTGGCCGATGTCGAGCTGGTTGATTACAAGGTTCGCATTCTTGATGCGGCAGAAGGGTCGGGAACCGGCGCCGTAACCCGTGTGATGATCGAATTTTGTGTTCCGGGTGGCCCTGTTTGGCGCACGGTTGGCCTATCGACCAATATTATTGATGCTTCGGTTGCCGCGCTTGGTGATGGCATGATCTGGAAATTGCAGCATGATCAAATCGCTGGTCCAAAGTCGATTTCAAAATGACAATCCTGCCAACCGCGCCAATTGTGATTCTGGCGCGCCCGCAAATGGGCGAAAATATTGGATCGGCTGCCCGCGCCATGATGAATTGCGGGCTAACCGATCTTCGGCTTGTTGCGCCGCGTGATGGCTGGCCGAACCCTGCGGCGTTGCCAATGGCAGCAGGGGGGAGTGAAATCATTGAAAATGCCCGTGTTTATGACAATTTGGCTGATGCGGCTTATGATGTTTCATTAATGGTGGCAGCCAGCGCAAGACGGCGCGATCTGCCGATTAAAAGCGCTGATCCACGCGCTGCCGCCATGATGATGCTGGCGCATGACCGGCGATCAGCGGCATCGCCCCCGGATGCGCCATCAGCTGGCAGAGTTGCCATGCTGTTTGGGCCCGAGGCATCTGGGCTTGATAATGATGAGGTTGTGCTTGCTGATATTCTTGTAACCGCGCCGTTAAATCCGTCTTACCCATCGTTGAATCTGGCGCAAGCGGTTTTGTTGATGGCATGGGAATGGCG
>DFSK01000146.1:6443-28311 GCA_002378605.1 Alphaproteobacteria bacterium UBA3439 | reverse complement strand
TTTTGCGCCAAAACCGGCCTTGAACGTCCGGCAAATTGGGACGCGCTAATCGCTTTTCAATGTTTTCGGTTTGCCGCTATTTTACAGGGCGTTCTAAAACGTCACCTTGATGGCAATGCGTCGGCGGATAATGCCGCTTCGGTTGGCGGTCAGGCAAAATTAGTTGCCGGCCTTGGCAAAGATATCCTGTCACGTTATATCGCTGAAAATAGCTAATCACGAACAGCCCTATAAGGATTTCATCCACTCATGAAGCCGGGCACCATCAAGGTGATTGGCATCACATAAGCAATCAACCAGATTGAAATGATGCAGGCCGCCGCAGCCATGAAACCGGGTCTGATCACCACGTTGGCGAAGCGCATCTGCCATGATCCATGATTGATCAATCCAGCCAGACGGCTCGGCGCCGCCAACCGCAATATAATAGGCAGGCCCAACCGCAGGCATATGGGTCAAGCAATTCCATTCATGCGCCTCGTCCTTGCTAAGACGCACATCCTCATTGACCGCTAGCTCTAGCACCAATTCAGTTTCATAAATGCCCGATAAGGCGGCAATGCCAGCAAGCCGGTTTTGCAATTTTGGATGATGCGACAGATGAAACGCGATATGCGCACCTGCCGAATGACCAAACATGATGATCGGCTGGTGATGGCCGCTGGCATCGAGCATTTTTATCACTTCGTCAATGCCGCTGCGAAGATGCGTCATCATCTGGGTCATGCTAACTTCGGGGCAAAGCGGGTAATTCATATTGACCAGCCCAAATCCACTTTTTGCCAGATCGGCCATATGATGATTCATATCGGCCTTATCAAGCGCACGCCAATAGCCACCATGAAAATTGATGATGATTGGCCGGTCTTTATGCCCCGGATGAAAATCATAGCGCATCAGCCGGTGCGGGCCGTAGACCAGATCAAAACTGCCCGCTAATTCCTCTTTACGATTTGCCGATTGATCGGCCCATGCCACAAGACAAACCGCCGCCGCATCACCAACAGCAACGCGCGGATTGAATTGTGATTCCATGCCATGATCACGCCATACAAGCCAGCTCATGCTGTTGCCTTTGGCTTTTGGTGGCGTCCATCTTCAATCACGGGCGGCTTATGCGCTGTCATCGCAACCGCCCCGCCAGTCCATTTTTCTACCTCGACAAGACACGAATGGGCGGCTGGCCCCTGCGCCAATTTTGATGTGCCAAGATCAGGCGTCAATACATTCGGATTTCCGTGATGGCAGCTAAGGCCGGACGCTGCTGTCGGATCAGGGGCAAACCATGCGCCCGTGCTGACGATCAGCACGCCTTGCATCACCTCATCACTGACAATCGCCCCGCAAAGACATGATCCACGATCATTATAAAGCCTCACAATATCGCCATTTTCAATCGCGCGTGCAGCGGCATCCTGGCTGTTGATCTTAACCGGCTCATGCCCATCAATTTTCGCTTTTCGGCTTATGCTGCCATGATCGAGCTGCGAATGAAGTCGCGCCGTTGGTTGGTTTCCAAGAAGATGAAGCCGCGAGCCACGATCAGGGCTGCCAAGCCATTCTGGCGGCGCAAACCAACATGGATGTGGCGCACAATCATCATAGTCAAAATCGTCAATCACTTGCGAAAATATCTCAATTTTGCCGCTTGGCGTTGCCAATGGATTAGCCATCGGGTCGGCGCGAAAATCGGCAAACATGACATGCACTGTTTCAGGTGGCGGCAATTTAAACCAGCCATCTTTTCGAAAGGCATCATAGCTTGGCAGTTCATGACCTTGCTCGGCTGATGCTTGTTTGGTGACATCATAGAGCCAGCGTTGCCAATCCTCGGCGGTTCGGCCTTCGGTATAGGCGTTTTCGACACCCATTTTAGCCGCAATGCCGCGGAAAATTTCAAAATCATCACGCGCATCACCAACCGGCGCAATCGCCGCCTGCATCGACACAAAATAATTATCCATTGGCGACATGGCGATATCGGTTCGTTCGAGCGACGTGGTGCAAGGCAGAATAATATCGGCATGTTTGGCAAGCGCGTTCCAGCACCATTCATGCGCAATGATTGTGTCAGGTTTGCGCCAACCAGCCAAAAGCCGCGTTAAATCTTGGTGATGGTGAAACGGGTTACCGCCAGCCCAATAGATCATCTTGATATCGGGATAGCGATAGCGCTTGCCATTATAGTCAAATTCATCACCCGGATGAAGAAGCATGTCGGCGATGCGGGCAACAGGTATAAAGGTTTCAACTTCATTCTTGCCCTGCGGCATCGCGGCAACCGGCAAGCGCTGGATATGATTGCCAACCGTATTCACCGCCGAATAGCCAAGCCCAAATCCACCACCAGGCAAGCCAATCTGGCCAAGCATTGCGGCCAGCGTAATCCCCGCCCAAAAGGGCTGCTCCCCATGCGCCTGACGCGTCAATGACCAGCTGAATGACAGCATTGTCCGCGATTTTGCCATGCGGCGAGCAAGCGCCTTAATTGCCTCGGCATCCATCGCGCAAATATTGCCAGCCCATGCCGCATCTTTGACAACCGCGTCACTGGCACCGGTTAGATAATCGGCAAATTGATCAAAGCCAACACAATAGCGATCGAGAAAGGCGCGGTCATATAAGCCTTCGTCAAGCAGCACATGGCAGAGCCCGATCATCAGGGCGGCATCACTATTTGGGCGGATTGACAGCCACTCGGCATCAACATCATCAATCATGTCTGCACGAAGTGGCGAGATCGAGATAAATTCAACGCCATTCTTATGCGCTTCTAGAATCGATTCCTTTTGGATATGACGGCCAAGGCCGCCTTGCCCAATCTGCCCATTTTTAAGCGCTACCCCGCCAAAGGCAACAAATAGCTGGCAATGGTCACGAACCGATACCCAGCTTGTTTGATTATAGACATAATCACGGAAATGGCCGATCACATGTGGCACAATCACCTCGGCCGCGGCAAAGCTGTAGGTATTGACCGATTTGGTATAGCCACCAACCGAATTTAAAAACCGGTGCAATTGTCCAGGTGCATGGTGAAACCGGCCAGCGCTTGCCCACCCATATGATCCAGCATAAATCGCCTCATTCCCATGCGCGGCGATCACACGATCAAGCTCGGTAGCGACAATCTGATTTGCCTGATCCCAACTAACCTGCACAAATGGATCAATCCCGCGACGTTCGGGATGGCTTCCCGGCCCTGATTCAAGCCAGCTTTTACGGATCATCGGCCCCATGATGCGCGATTCATTGTCAATCACATCAACAATGCCTTTGCCAATTTCGCTTGGGTCAGAATCTTCGGCAAAATGGCTAAGGCCTGTCAAACGGCCATCCTTGACTTGGGCATGATAGGTTCCCCAATGGGCGCTGGTAAGGCTCATCTTATCGCATTCCTTGCTGGCATTATTGCGGTTCATTCGCGTGGTTTCACGCATCAATATGCTAAAAACAATACGCCACTGCTGGTAAAAATCTATCAGAAATCAAACAATCACAACAATGGCCCTGCTGGCACTTGTATTCGCCTTGGCAAAATCAGTATTTTTTTGTTGCCATCACTGGCAGTGACACCACATTAATGGATAGATGCATTTATCTTCGTTTTTTCATCACGGCAACCGGATGGCCTTTTATGTCAAACCCAGCTTCACCCGATCTTCCTCTTTATGAGCTTTATGCCATTCGCTATGCTGCCCGCGATGCGGTTCGAAGCGAACATTTTATAGGCGGTGACCCGCATGATGGCCCCATGCCAATGGATTATTTTGTTTGGCTGGCCAAGTCAGATGATCATATTGTGGTGATTGATACCGGCTTTACCGCCGAAATGGCGATCAAGCGAAAGCGTGATTTCATTCAATGCCCAATCCAGACTTTAGCTGATTTTGGCATTACCGCCGATGCGGTGGATGATGTTATTTTGACGCATCTTCACTATGATCATTCGGGCAATTTTGACCGGTTTACAAATGCGCAATTTCATCTTCAGGAACAAGAGCTGCAATTTGCCACTGGCCGCTATATGCGATATCCGCAATTACAACATGCGTTTGAACTGGATGATGTTTGCGGCATTGTTCGCCTGAATTACGCGCAAAGAGTCACATTCTATAATGGTGATGATCAGTTATCATCCGGACTGCGGCTGCACCGCACGGGCGGCCATTCGGCAGGGCTGCAATTTGTGTCAGTTCATACCAAACGCGGCTGGGTCGTTCTGGCATCAGATGCCAGCCATTATTACGAACATATGCAGGACTACCGCCCATTCACCATTGCCTTTCATATTGGCGAAATGATGGAAAGTTTTGACCGGCTGAAAAAGGTCGCGCCAAGCGCCGACCATATCATTCCAGGACATGATCCAAAGGTAATGGAACGCTATCCCGCTGTCGCTGGCAAAGACGGGCTGATGGTGCGCCTTGATGAAATGCCAAAACCGTAATAGCTAGGTACGGCTGTCCCAATAGTCGCTGCCATAATCATGCAGGATTTCATCACCAGCTTTAATATCGGCAAGCGCGGTAAATTCGATAAAGCGATTGTCACCATCGGCAATTTGCCATTCGGCATTTGGCGGCGAGCCGTGATTATAAATCATTCCGCAACCCAGAACACAAAGATAGTCGCTTTTCACATCCGGGCTTGTGAACAGATAATCATTCAGCCGGTTGATTTCCTGTAGGTCATCATCGTCAATCACAAGATAGAAACAGCGTTCGATAACACTGCCTTTTGGCAGATCGACACAAGCAAAAACGCCAAGCCCATGAAGCTTTGAATCGCGAACCTCGATCTGTGCAGCCTGACCTTTGGCTAATCTGGAAGATGATGTCATTAAATTGTCTCCATGTGTGCATTATCTCAATTTGGGCATGGTTATTTTACCGGTGATCATAGGCAGGTTTGACCAAAATCGTCAGTGCCAAATCATCATGCCATGATGGGGGTGATAATCCTGTTGCCTTAGACCATTTGACCAGCAAAGATAAAAGCGGCGCTTAGATGTTTTCGTTCACTGCGCATTCCAATGTCTTTATTCATTTTTTCATCGAGGCCTATCATCGTGACAGCGCAATCTTTACCAAATACCCCTTTGCTTTTCACCCCAACAAAATTGCGCGAGCTTACGATCCGCAACCGCATCATGGCATCGCCAATGTGCCAGTATCACTCGGATGATGGTGGCCCAAATGATTGGCACATGATGCATCTTGGCAGGCTTGCCATTGGCGGCTGCGGCATTGTTTTTGGTGAAGAAACCGCAGTTGAACCCGATGGCCGCAAAACCCATTCTTGTGCTGGCCTTTATCATCAAAGCCATATTGCCGCCTATCGCCGCTTGACTGACATGATCAAACAGCATGGTGCGGTTCCGGCAATCCAGCTTGGCCATTCTGGCCGTAAGGGATCATGCCATGGCGCGATTGAAGATTGGCGCCCTCTTACCGTCGAGGATGCCAAAAGCGGCCTGCCACCATGGCAAATCATGACACCGTCTGCGGCCATTAGTCCGCCCCGCCCCATTCCGCCGAAAGAAATGGATCATGATGATATCAAACGGGTTATCGAGGCCTTTCGCACGGCGACAAAGCGAAGCATTGATGCCGGTTATGACATTGTTGAAATCCATGGCGCGCATGGCTATCTCATTCATCAATTCCTGTCTTCATCGGCTAATCAGCGTGACGATGCCTATGGTGGGTCGTTAGAAAACCGTATGCGCTTTGCCGTCGAGGTTAGCGCAGCGGTTCGCGAAGAATGGCCGCAAGACAAACCCGTTTTTTTCCGGCTTTCAGCTGTTGATGGCAAGGGCGGCAGCTGGCGATTGCCGGATTCAATTGCCTTGGCAAAGGCGCTTCGTGCGGTTGATATTGATGTTGTTGATGTATCATCTGGCGGCGTAACCGGATCAAGTGACATGCCTATGGTGCCAAGGATTCCGGCATATCAGGCCAGCTTTTCTGGCCGTATTCGGCAGGAAGCCAGCATCAAAACCATTGCCGTTGGCGGCATCACAACAGCCAAGCAAGCCGAAGATATCTTGCAGGCAGGTGATGCTGATATCATCGCCATGGCCCGCGAATTATTATGGAATGCCGATTGGCCAGCCCATGCGGCTGAGGCGCTTGGTGTCGATGATCCTTTTTCCTATCTGCCAACAGGGTATGCGCATCGCCTTCGTCTTCGCGAAGCGCAAAAGACAATGGATATCAATCAGGATCAAAATCTAATTGCCAAAAGTCTTCGCTATTTTCTGGATGACAACACGTCATCATGATTTTTTATCTGTGTCCTGTTTAATCGGATTATCACCGCCATAGGTCCATAGATAATGCGGCGGCGTTGGACCTTTATTGCGCTCTTTGCGGCCAGCTTGTTCATGAGCATGAGCAAGCACTCCAACCGAACGCGACAAGCAGAACAGACCCCGCGCCAAGGCTGGTTCAAATCCCAGCTCGGCATAGATAACGGCTGTAACACCATCAACATTCATCGGAATGGCTTTGCCTTTTTGTTTGTGAAGATAGGCCTCAATCGCCAATGCAATTTCAGCAAATTGTCCGGTACAGGTTTTTTCCGCAACTGCTGTTTCAAGCAAGCGCATCAACCGCACCGATCGCGGGTCGGCATTTTTATGGAACCGGTGGCCGAAACCGGGAACAAGCCGGTTATTTTCATGAAACACCAGATCAATGGCCGCCTCGAGCGACATTGTGCCAGCATGGCTTTTGACAGCATGGAAAAACTGCATCGCCTGTTCGCCAGCCCCGCCATGAACATCGCCAAGCATGTTGATTGCCGTTGCCATTGCATTATTTAGCGGCAGACCGCAACTAACGGCCATGCGGGCCGCCGCAATTGATGGCGCCTGCGGGCCATGATCAACCGCCGAGACCAGCGCCGCTTCGAACAAAGCCGCCTGCCCGGCATCGGGCTTCATGCCACGCGTCATCAGCCAAACCATTTCGGCAAAACCAATATTGCCAATCAAATCTTCAATCGCAAAGCCGCGAAGCCGAATTTGCCCGGGCGCCATATCGATAATATCGGTTTGCCACCAATCTGCTACATCCGTCATGATGATGATCCTTTCTGTGGTGCGTCAATCAGCTCGATGCTACCAGCTTTTTCGTCAAAAAGACCGATGATGCCATCAGCGAAAAGCTGGTCAATTTCGGCTGATGAAAATCCAAGATTGGCAAGGCATGGTCTTGTATCTGCCCCAATATCTGGCGGGTCCCTCCGAAGTTTGGAAATGCGACCATCAAGGCTGATTGGCAAGCCCGGCAAGCGACCCTTAGCGCCATCAGGCATCGTCGTTTCAAGAAGATAGCCGCCATCATTTAAATGCGGATCATCAAACAGGGCTTCTGGATGGGCGATATGCGCAAAAGGCAATTCAGCCGCGATTGCTTTTTCGGAAATTTCCGCCAAATCAAGACTAGCGACAAGATCGGTCAGAAGCGGCAAAAGCCGCGGGCGCGCATCGATACGCTGGTTATTATTTGCCAGCATTTCATCGGCGGCAAGATCATCACGGCCAAAAGCATCACAAAATCTTTGCCACTGTTTATCCGAGGTGATGCCAAAAAACACCTTGGCGCCATCGCGCGTCGCAAATTGGTCGTAAATGGCCCATGCCGATACCCGCGCCGGCATCGGCGGGACCGGCTCATCAGATTGTGCGGCATAGGCAAGATGCTGCCCCATAAGGAACATCGCACTTTCAAACAGAGCCGATTTGACAAGCTGTCCCTTGCCGGTTGTCTGCCGCTCAAGAAGCGCGGCCTGCACCGCAATAACGCCAAATGTACCGCCCATAATATCAACAATTGACGCACCTGCCCGCAACGGCTTGCCAGGCGGGCCTGTCATATAGGCAAGCCCGCTCATCATCTGCACAACCTCATCAAGCGCAATGCGGTTTTCATAATGGCCTGGCAAAAATCCTTTGAGTGACAGATAGATCAGGCGAGAAAATTCATCACAAATCTGCGCATAATCCAGCCCAAGCCGTGCCATTGTTCCCGGGCCAAAATTTTCAATCAGAACATCACTTTTGGCCAAAAGCCGTTTGACGATCGCAATGCCGCGCGGGTCTTTCAAATTCAGCGCAACGCTTTGTTTGTTGCGATTGAAAAACGGGAAATATCCCGTTCCAAACCCTTTTAACCGCCGTGTTGGATCACCCGTAACAGGCTCGATCCGGATCACGTCAGCGCCAAGATCGGCAAGGATCAAGCCCGCGGTTGGCCCCATGACCGTATGACCAAAATCAAGCACCCGAACGCCCGATAATGGCAAGGAGCCCGCACTCATGATAACGCGCTATCAGACATCGGCTGCGGCTGAATTCGGATAAGCGCATCCAGCATCAAAACCCCATCAGTCTGCACCAGCACCGGATTGATTTCCGCTTCGGCAATGCGGCTAAGACTGGCAAGCTGTGACAGATTGGCAACCAAATTGGCAAGCGCTTCCAAATCACCTTTTGCCTTGCCACGATAACCGCGAAGGGCGGCAAACCCTTTGACCTCATCAATCATTTTACGCGCCGTTGCAAGGCTAACCGGCGCCGGGCGGATACTGACATCTTTATAAATTTCGGCAAAAATGCCGCCTGCCCCAACAGTGATCACCGGCCCGACAAGATTATCACGCCGCAAACCGACAAGCGCCTCGCCAAGCCCGAATGCCATCTCTTGAAACAACACACCATCAATGCTGGCGCTGGGGATATGGCTCTTTACGGCTTGCCGCATTTGCGCCACTGCCGCATCAAGCGCATCATCCGTCTCGATTGATAAAACAACCGCCCCATAATCAGATTTATGCGGCAGATCCTGTGACACAAGCTTGGCCACAAGCGGGTAGGCAAGCCCCGCTTTCGCCACAGATTCGGATGCCGGATGCCGGTTGATTTCCGGCAAGGGCAAAAATAACTGCCGCGGCCCATTCATACCAAGGCTGGCAAAAACCCGATTGCCGTCAACTTCGTTCAGCACGCCACCATCGACCTCAAGCGCCGCCGTTTTAATAATGGCATCAAGCTGCTGATGAACGCTTTGTAAATCAATGGCTGCATCATATTGATCGTCAGGCGAACTGGACTCCGCGGCAAGCAATAGCGCAACACTGTCAGCGCAGCTTTCAACACTGCCAAAACAGGGAATGCCGTTCGCCTCAAGCATCGTCATTGATTGTTTTGCAATTGGCAGCGGAAAGGCAACCACCGGCGCGGCGGCCGGGTTTTCCTGAACAGCATCAATGATTGGCTTTACCGCCAATTCCGGATTGAATTGTGCTGACGACCCGATCGCCACAACAACAACGCCTGTTTCCGGATCATTGATCAGCTGCGTTATTGCCTTTTTCATAATGTCATATTGCGCACCGGCAAGCGTCACATCAACGAGCTTGCCACTACCACAAGGGATCAACTGATCATCGAAAAACATCTTTGAGGCGGGGCTTAATCCGGCAAGATCGACCCCGCGCAGACTAAGCTGGTCAACAAGCATTGCACCGCCGCCACCAGTTGTTGTGACAACGGTTGCGCGGCGTGGGCGGGATTTCAATTGCGGCTTTTTCAATAGCAATGCTGGCGCTTCAAACAACGCATCAAACTGGCTGACCTCGGCAATATTGTGATACGCCAGAAACGCCTGAACTGCCTCGGCTTCGCCGGTCATTGCGCCGGTATGCGACACTGACAAAGCTTGACCATCGCTGGATTTACCCAACATATAGGCCACCACCGGCTTGCCACGTCGTTTGGCTGCCGCTGCAAAAGCGGCAAAAATTTCTGGATTGCGCAGGGTTTCGAGAAACAGCACAAACGCATCAATATGATCATCTTCAACCAATCCAAGGCCAAGCGAGCCAACGCAGGATTGCGCCTCATTTCCAAGCGAGACCAGCGCCGCAAAGCCGATATTGCGTTCCTGCCCGCGTGAAATCAGCGTGCCAATCAAACTGCCGCTATGCGATAAAACGGCAAGCCGCCCACGCGGCAATTCTTCGGCTTTAAAGGCCGCATTGGTGGTGCAAACAAAACCAATATTGGTATTCACCACGCCCATCGAATTTGGCCCAATAAGAACCATATTGGCAGCATCGGCCTTGGCAACAAGCCGCGTTTGGCGTGCCATACCCTCATCGCCAACCTCGGCAAATCCATCGGCAAGAATGGAAACAACCTTCACGCCCGCCGCAATGCAATCATCAAGCGCCGCCTCGACCAAGTCTGTGCCAACAAGGATATAGGCGTGATCCACCTTATCCGGAATGGCCGTAACCGACGGATAGGCTTTTTTGCCAAGCACCTCATCACGGCGCGGATTTACAATATAGATTTTACCGGCAAAGCCATGTTGCTGGCAAAATTGCAGCGGCCGCGCTGATAGTTTTTTTGCGTCTCCCGACACCCCTATTAATGCAACCGTTTCTGGCGCAATAAGGGGCTGTGCAAAATCAGTCATGATCATGCGCCATCTTTTGCCGGTTTGGACGGACGTTGGGAAAAACGACGTTCAAAAATACCCTCGGCGATCCGGTTTTTCAGAATTTCAGTTGACCCACCAGCAATCATCCAGCCGCGCGTACGGCGCATACAATATTGAACAATATTATCATCACTAAACCCAAGCGCACCCATGATCTGCAAAGCCTCATTTGCCGCAAAGAAACCAGCATCATTACAAGCCAGTTTCGCCAGTGCCGAATCCTGCGCCGACGGCAGGCCATTATCAGCACGCGTAACCGCCCGCATCAGCAATAGCTGTGCTGCCTCAAGCCGCATTTGCATTTCGGCAAATTTCCACTGAAGCCCCTGAAACTCGCAGATATCACGCCCGAACTGGCGGCGCGTTTTTGCATGGTCACGCGCCTCATTAAAGGCTTTGCGCCCCACCGCCACCGCGCGCGCCGCATTGCCAAGCCGTTCAATATTGAATCCCGAAATCTGTTTTTTAAACCCGCCGGAGCCAAGCAGAATATTGGCTTTGGGAATGCGGCAATTATCGAAATATAGCGGCGACCATGATTCACCATTCATATAGCGATAGCCCGGGCCAATCTCAAAACCGGATGTGCCTTTTTCAATGAGCGCCGATCCGATGCCTTCAGTACCAGGACCAAAGCGCAGATAAATCAAAAACACTTCGGCATCACCACTATTCGTGCCGAAAACCTTGCTTCCATTGACCAGAAAATCGTCACCATCAGGCGTTGCCGATGTTTTCAATTCAGTCACTGACGAGCCGGCGTCAGGTTCGGACATGCCAACCGACATAACACCCTTGCCAGCCAGAAGATCAGGCAGAAACCGCGCCAGCTGATCGGCGTTTGCATATTCGGCAAAGGTGCGGATTGCACCAAAATTTCCAGCCTGCACAACATCTGCACTTCGCGGACAGACCTCGGCAATGGCCTGAATTGCCAGCACGGCATCGGTTAGGCTTCCGCCAATACCGCCCTTTGCGTCTGGGATGGTGATCCCCAGCAATCCCATTTCGGCAAACCGCGCCGCAATATCCCAAAGATAGCCGTCGCTATTGGCCCGATCAACCGCACCATCGGCAAGCTCATTGACCGCAAATCGTTTCACTGAATCATAAAAAATTTGCTGATCCTGCGTAAGTTCGAAATCCATTTAGCGATCCTCTGCATCGTTAAAAATTGCCGCGCCACTTGTGGCAAGCTGATTGATCTCATCAAGACTGAAACCAGCTTTGACAAGGCCGGCGCGTCCCCCCTGGCCAAGCCGTGGCGGCACCATCGCCGATCGGTCGCTTGCTGAAGCTGGCGCCAATCCGGCAATCCGCGCTGCGGGCAATTGACCAAATTCATCAATTTCAACCCATCCAATCGCCTCGGTTTCGGCGATCTGCGCATCTTGAAACAAATCTTCATAATCATGAACCGGCGCATTCAAAATATCGGACTCAGACAGGATTTTAACCCAATGTGCTGTTGGCTTTTGCTTGATATGGGGCGCAACTAGCCCGTTCATCTCAGCCGCATTGATAAGACGGTTTTCGGCCGAATTGAACCGGTCATCATCCAACCATTCGGTTGTGCCAAGATGGGTGCATAGGGCGGCAAAATGAGCGTCACGGCGCGCGTTCAAACTCAGATAACCATCGGCAGTGGCAAAGGTGCCAACGGGCGCGCCAACCGGCTGTACCGCCGAGCCTTCAAATTTTTCAGCCACAAGTCGTGCCTCTTGAAAGGCCATTGCGCTTTCAAGAAGGCTGGTCTGAACATGGCTGCCATGGCCAGTTGTTGCGCGCCGGTAAAGCGCGGCAAAAACAGCCTGACTAAGATAAAGGCCAGTTGAATAATCAATGGCAAGCATATTGATCCGCCGCGGCAGACCATTGTCATCGCGGTTGATATTCATCAAGCCAGTATAGCCCTGCATCACCGTATCGGTTGCCGGCATATGGCTTTTCGGCCCAGTTGCCCCAAATCCGGTTACCGACGCATAAACAACATCCGGATTCACCGCGGCGACGGCGGCGTAATCAATGCCAAGACGTTTGGTTACATTTGGCCGGTAATTTTCAATAATAACATCAGCCTTTGCTGCCAATTTAAACGCCGCCGCGCGGCCGTCTGGACTTTTCATATCAAGCGCAAGGCTTTTCTTGCCGCGATTCAACACAATCGATTCAGCCGAAAAATCACCTTTGCGAAGGCCAAGGCTGCGGCACCAATCGCCATTCCCCTGCGGTTCGACCTTAATGACATCAGCGCCATTGCGGCTTAACAATAGCCCGCAATAGGGCGCCGCCACACCTTGGGCAAATTCAACAACAAGCAGGCCTTTAAACGCTTCTTCCATAAGATTGCTCATGCTAACGGCTCGATTTATCAAGAAAGGCCGTCACCGCGTCATGATGCTCATCACTGGCATAGCATATTGATTGCGCTTCCGAACCAAGCGCGAATACCGTCTCAAGCGGCAAATCCACCGAACGGTTTAAGATTGATTTTGATAGGGCAACCGCGCTTGCCGGGCCGAAACAAAGACTTTTGGCCCACGCGCAGGCATCGTCAAGCAATGCGTCAGCACCGGCCAAACGGTCAGCAAGACCAATCTTTTCAGCCTCATCAGCGGCAATCGTGCGGGCGCTAAAGATCAACTCCTTGGCACGGGTGGTGCCAACACGGCGCGGCAGAAAATACAGCCCGCCACCATCAGGGATCAAACCACGCCGCAGATAGGTCATTGAAAAGCTTGCCGCTGGCCCTGCCATGATAAAATCACAAGCAAGCGCCAAATCACAACCAAGGCCGGACGCCGCGCCATTCACCGCCGCAATAACCGGCTTGTCCATATGATAGATTGTTGAAATCAGCCGGTGCGTCTGTTTTTGTCGCTTCCAGCCATTAAACCCAACCTTACCGCGCGGTGCCTCTAGCCGTTCACGCATCCCACCAATATCACCACCGGCGCAAAACCCACTTCCGGCGCCGGTTAAGACAACAGCGCCAACAGCATCATCAGCATTGACCGCATTTAGCGCATCAATCAGCGCATTACGCATGGCATCATTGATGGCATTGCGTTTTTCGGCGCGGTTCAAGGTCACAATAGCCACCTGGTCAAAATGGGTTATATGAATCAGCGAGTCTGGATTTGTCATCAGCGGGCTACCTTGGTGATTTGTTGAATTAATCGCCGTTACCGGCGTCGTATTGAGGATCGGCATAACAAAGTTCAAAGCCATTTTACAAATTAGATTAGGATAAAAAAATGCCCGTGTCATTGATCAGATTTATTTAAATGAGACCCATTTTGACCTTGCCGCAAGGCTATTCTATTGAAAGAATGACGATCTCCTCGCGGCCAGATTCCTTTGGTGCTGATATGATTCTTATTGAAAAAATTGCCGATTATATTGTTCAAGAACAAACGCACCAATTCGCGCCATGCACGATTCATCACGCCAAACGCGCGGTGATCGACTGGTTTGCCGCTATGTATTCAGGCTCGGTTCAAGATCCAAACCCGATGTTGCGCGCCGCCTTTATTGATACTGGCGACCCCCAACACGCAATTGTGTTCCCGACTGGCGATCATTCGACGATCAAAACCGCTGCCTTTTTGAATGGTGCCAGCGCTCACACATCCGAATTTGATGATATTTTCCGAGATGGCGGACTGCATCCGGGCTGTTCAACCATTGCCGCAGCGCTTGCCGTTGGGCAAAAACATGATGTATCAGGCGAGGCTTTTCTGCGTTCGGTAATTGCAGGATATGAGGTAAGTAGCCGCATCAGTGCGGCTATGGGCCGTGATCATTATCGCTATTGGCATACAACAGCGACCATCGCCACCTTTGGTGCTGCTGCTGCTGCCTGCCTGCTTTTGGGTTTGAACCGCAACCAAACAGCGCATGCGCTGGCGACCTCGGCCACACTTGCCGCTGGGCTGCAACAGGCATTCAGATCTGACGGAATGAGCAAACCGCTTCACGCCGCGCATGCTGCCGAAACCGGCGTTATGGCTGCCATGGCGGCCAGCAAAGGCGTCACCGGCGCGCTTGATGTTCTTGAGGGGCCTGCTGGCATGGGCGCTGCAATGAGCGGCAATGCCGATTGGAACAAAGCCACATCCGGCCTTGGCGAGATTTACAATATCGAGGCCATCACCTTTAAAAATCATGGCTGTTGCGGCCATACTTTTGCAGCCATTGACGGATTGCTGTTCATCATGCAGGACGCGCAAATTACCACAGGCGATATTGCCAGCATTGCCATCGCCACCTATGGCCCAGCGGTTTCAATCACCGACAGGGTTGATCCCAAAACGCCGCAGGAATGCAAATTTTCAATGCAATATGTTCTTGCCCATGCCGCGCATTATGGCAGCGTCCGGATCGAGGCTTTCGAGGCAGACCGTATGCGTGATCCGGCGATCAGGGCAATGCTTGGCCAAATTGATCTTGGCATTGATTCTGCGATTGATGCCGAATTTCCGTCTCGCCGCGCGGCGCATGTTACCGTCACCACAAAAGATGGTCGTCAATTAACGCATTACCAGCCAACGCGAAAAGGTGACCCCGATCTGCCCCTATCAGATAACGAGCTGGGCGCAAAATTTATCGAGCTGACAAATCCTGTTCTTGGCGGCGAACTGACAAACAGCCTTTTACAAAAACTGTGGCAGCTTGATAATATCAGCCTTGCCAATGCGCTTGGCTTTGCGGTGGCAACGGATAATCTTGCAGCCAGCCAAGATCTGCCAAATTAACTTTGCTTTGGAGAGCAACATGACAAAGACGCCCCCCTATAACGATCTTCATCAACATATTGCCGCCTTGAAGAAGCAGAATCTGTTGATTGAAATTGACCGCCAGATCGACAAAGACAGCGAAATGCATGCGCTTGTCCGTTGGCAGTTCATTGGCGGCATGAAAGAAGAGGATCGCAAGGCGTTTTTATTCACCAATATCGTTGATGGCAAAGGCCGCAAATTTGACATGCCGGTTCTGGTTGGCGGGCTTGCCGCCAATCGCAGCATCTATAGCGTTGGTATGGTTAGTTCGGTCGAGGGCATTCAGGCCAAATGGGACAATGCCATTTCCAACCCGATTGATCCGCAATTTGTCGACAACGCACCTTGCCATGAGATCATTGAGGATGGCGCCAGCCTTAGCCAGCCAGGACATGGGCTTGACGCACTTCCCATTCCGGTCTCAACCCCAGGATTTGACAGCGCCCCTACATTAAGCGCAGGCAATGTGATTACCAAAGATCCTGAAACCGGCGTGCAGAATATGGGCACTTACCGCTGTGCCTTGAAAGCACCTGACCGGCTGGTGGTTCGCATGGCAACCCGTGTTGGCGGTGCTGGCGGTTATCAGCATTATCAAAAATGCCAGCAAATGGGCATAACCGAAATGCCGGTTGCGATTGTTCTTGGCTGCCCGCCTTATGTTGCCTTTATGGGGCCGCAGAAACTGCCGCTTGGTGTTGATGAATTTACCGTTGCTGGCGGTCTTGCCGGCGCTCCCATCAATGTGACAAACACCAAAAGCATTGATCTGGTGGTACCTGCCGAGGCCGAAATTGTGATCGAAGGCTTTATCGATACAACGCGTGTTGAACCCGAAGGCCCTTTTGGCGAGTCACATGGCCATATCGCGCTTGAAGAATATAATATGCCAATGCGCATTACCGCGATTACCCGCCGCAAAAAAGCGATTGTGCCATCTTATATCAGTCAGGTGGCACCAAGTGAGTCAAGCGTCATCAAACGCGTGGCCTATGAGCCATTATTCCTGCGCCACCTTCGTGATGAAAATAATATCAAAGGCGTCAAGAAAGTTTCGCTTCACGAACCATTGACCGGATTGCTTCGCGTTACCGTTATCACCTGTGATGCCAATATGCCCCGAACCGAAATATGGCGCGCCCTTTATAGTGCGGCCTTTTTCAAAGGCGATTGCAGCAAAATCTGTATTGCCGTGAATGAAGATATTGATGTTGACAATGCGGATGCTCTTTTATGGGCAATGTCCTATCGCACCAACCCGTCAGAAGACATGCAAACCCTGCTTCACCGTGGTCAAGGTCATGGGCCGAAACGCGAACATGATGGTGAAGAAGATTCAAGCGTCCTGATTGACGCCACAATGAAATCACCGATGCCGCCATTGGCACTGCCTGGCAAAGAATATATGGAACGCGCCAAGGATATTTGGGACGAACTTGGTTTGCCGCAATTAAATGTTCAAATGCCGTGGCATGGCTATTCGCTTGGCGCATGGCATCAGATCTGGGACGATGCCGGCCGCCGCGCCGCCGCTGGTGACTATCTTGAAAATGGCCGCATCTCGAAAGCGCAAACCCAAGAAAACCTAAAGCCCGAATCAAAGCTGGACCCCGATACAGGTCTTCCCATGAAAAAATAGCTGGCGCATCACGCGCCCTTAATTGCGTTGCCGCCTTTCGTGAAAGACGTCATTTCCCTTTGACAGTTTTGCACTTGTTTATGTTTTATGCATTGCCTTTTTAACAGTGGCAATCAATGGCTTTGTCGGTGTTGGTGGCGGGTTTCTGCCAGCCGTGTTTCTGGCACCGATGATTGGCGTTAAAACGCTTTTGCCAACGCTAAGCATCATGTTGCTGATTAGCAATTTTTCACGATCATGGATTAACCGTTCCGATTTTCACAAGGGCGCTTTTCTGCGCGTTGCAATACCGGCAACACCGATGGTGTTTTTAGAAAGCTATTTCTATCCGGTTCTTGAACCGAAGATCATTTCGTTCTTTTTGGGAATTGTCATTTTATCGTCAATTCCGGTTCGGCGCTGGGCCGCAAAATATTGAAAAAGCTACAGGTCAGCTCACACAGTTTGCTTGTCGACATCCTGACCCTCGGTGGTGGGCTGAATTTTCTATGGATGGCGATAAAATAGAGCTGAACCAGCCCGATTACTGAACCGTATATTCAGCCAGTTTTTCCATATCAAGATCCATCGCCAGACCAGCGCCATCCGGCACTTGCAGACGGCCCGAACTGATATCAAGGCGGGTTTGCGAAACCGTATCTTTCACCTTTAATGGGCCAACACATTCAAGGCCGGTTAAAATATTGCTTGATGATGCACCAACCATGATTTCGGCCATCGTGCTCATATCCAGACCAAACCCATGCCCCATGACAACTTTCAAACCAGCAGCTTCGGCTGTTGCCATCATTCGGACAGCAGGCATAATACCGCCTGCCTGCGCAATGCCAAATTTCACAAGATCGGCACAATCAGCCTCGATTACTTTTAACAGGCTGGCATGATCGCTGATCGATTCATCTGCCATGATGCTGATCCCGCCAACGCGCCGGATTTCGGCCAAACCAGCCAGATCATCGCGCGGTACCGGCTGTTCAAACAGCTGCATATCGCAATCTTTGATCGCATCGCACAGCCGGATTGCATCTTGGACGCTATATTGTTCATTGGCATCCATACGCAGATTCACTGCATTGCCAACGGCGGATCGAACCGCTTGCACCCGCTGGATATCAGCATCGACATCCCCGCCAATTTTGATCTTTAGCGATTGAAATCCAGCTTTCGCCCACCGCGCCGCATCAAGTGCGGCTTCATCGGCTGGCAGCTCGCCAACCCAGCCATTAAAGGCAACATGGTCTGACACAGCGCCACCAAGAAAGTCACAAAGCGAAATGCCTAACCGGCGACATGTCAATTCAATGGCTGCCATTTCAACGGCGGCTCTGGCACCAATCTGAACATCTTGCAAACTGCCCATAATGTCCGACAACCGGTTGATATTTGTTGGCGACATGCCAAGAACTGCCGGGGTGATTTTTTCGCGCACTGTTGCGGCAATATCTTCGGCCCGATCGGGAAATACCGCCCGCGTCGACGGATCAACACTGCTGATGCCATATGATCCATCGGATGCGGTGATCTTGACAACAACACCTTTGGTAACATTTTTTGACTTTCCACCACTGGAAAAAACCGCAACCAGCGGCATTGCCACAACGAATGTTTCAACATTTTCTATGCGAACAGACTGCATCTTATCTTCCTCTTAAAGTCGACTTATCAAAACCAAGTCTGTTGTTATCTATGCCTTTGCAACATAAATTGGGCTGCTCCATGCCTGATGACCATCTTCTTGTGTCACCCGAACATAAAGCCGCTGCTCGGTTCCGGCGACAAGCGCAAAAGATTGTTCACCTGCCAGGGAAAAGGACTCCAATATTCCGGGAAGCCGTTCAATATGAAGCCGGATATCCATACCACCACAATCAATGGTGATGCCATTTTCATCAATATCGGCCACTGATGCTGATACCGATTCAAAATTCGTCTGAACATTGATCTGGCTCGCCAGCGCAGCATCATCCAGCCAGAAATCAACCGAGGATGCGCCGCCTGTTGTGACCGTTTTCCACACAGCTTCGGTTGCAGAAATTTGCTTGGGCTGGCGATTTGGATTCCAGAAATTGACCGCATCAATGCGATCAATTTTGCCGCCGGTAAGATTTGCCGAAACATCCCATTTCACCAAGCGGCCACGCCCGCGATAATGCTGACCAGCACAAGTAACGCGCAGCCGGCTTAGCGAGGCTTGATCATGCCAGGGGCGGATGGTGCGCACCAGATCCAGCCCATTGAAAATATCAACACGTTCAATCGGCGCCGTGCCGATAATGTCAAATGCAAGATCAAGATGGTCAAGGTCAGTGCTGACAATATCACCAATTTGCAGGGTTCGATCGCCCAAGCTTGCGGTTACATCCATATAGATTCGCGCGCCTGTCGTTGCGTAATGCCGCCGGTTACGGAAGGCATCAAAAAATGTGTCTCGGTCTAATTGCGGCAAAAGATGACAGGTTAGACCACCATAAGAACCAAATTGACTATCCCCCGGATATTCCGCCCCGGGCCGCCCCTTATGCCCGTCACTTGACCCGACAATACCAACCCGATAGCCGGACTCGAACGCATCGCGCAAAATCCATTCAAAGGTACCCCATGATGAATGCACCTCGACCGAGGGTTCCAATTTTGCATCATGCGCATATTTAATATCGGCATAACGCCCGCCAACATGCGCCACGACAATCGCATCTTCGCTTTGCAATTTTTCGATAAGATCGGGTGTCGATAAAACATCATTTTCAGGGTAGGTGCGATCGCTGATTAAGGCGCGGCTTGACCGGTAAATAGGGCGGCCTTCGGTTCGAAACCACACATTATGATCACCGCCAAGGCCGGTATTTCCCGACCATTCATAACCTGGCAATGTCATAAAGCGGTTATCTTCATTATATTCGGCTGTCAGTTCGTTCAAATGCTGCCAAAACGCATCGGTGATCTGGAAATCATTTCCCTGATGGCCAGCAATATCAAGAAAAGCCTTGTTACGGGCAAAGTCAAAATATTCGCGGGCCGTCCCAACGCCGATCGTCTCACCACTCTGCGCATGCATATCGCTCCAGAAATGCGCCGCATCGGCTGCGCGGATAACAAGCGGGTTTGCCGTTGCGATCAGCTGGTCATTTTCATCCAGAACCGTAAGATGCAGCACGCCGGGGCTTTCCACCGAAAGCCCTTCGATCACGACGCCGAAATCTCCTTTTTTTAGATCAACAGTTTCATTAAGGCCAGTGACCGGTAAATTGGTTTTCAGTTTGATCTTTCCGGTTAAACGGTTTGATGGATTGCCCCAGCGGTCATCGCCTTTTATTGACAATCGAAATCCCTCACCCGGCCGCCGCAATGTTGGCAGTACGGCCTTCCAATTCACCGGATCACCCGGCACCATTGAAATGGTTGGGTTTGCCGCGCTTGGCAGCGCGATGAAATCTTGCGTTGCGAACGGATCAACCGTGATCTGAAAGGTAAAGGCTGATTCACAAAATGTCTGCAACAACCAGCCGGGTGACCCTTTGGACTGATCGCCAAAATTAATCACGATCTGGTCGCCCTCACGTAAAAAGCGCAAGCAGCGGATATAAAGGCTTTTATTCCAAGGGCGGATATTTCGGCGCGCTTCCCATGACACTTCAAGAACGGCACCGTTGGAGGCCTCAACGGTTGTATATCCAGGCGCTGCAGGGTCGCTAAACTGGATTGCCGAGCCATCAAAATGCCCGCGAAATCCAATCCGAAGCCCGCCTTGATCATCAATGCCAAATTTGCCAGCGGTGTAAATCAATTTAAAGCTTTGATATGTGTCAATTTCAAACTGGCCTGACGGCGTTAATCTGGCTTCACCCATCAAATCTTGACGATAATCATTATAGGGCATGTTGGAATCTTCCTTTGTTTTGGCAAACGAAATTTACAAATTTTGGCAGAGCCAACCGATTGAATATGGGGATATGATGCATGTGAATGCCCTATATGAAAAAGCAAAATAGCCGCAATGAAAAGAAAAACTTTCGGCTTTTCCCTCTATGATTGCGGTGGTTTGCCGAAATAATGGTCATACAAGCCCATAAGCCAGATAATCTGTCACCATCTAAAATATTTTGAAATCAGATTCTACCCGACTCAATCCAAAAAAAACTGTATTTTGAGACTCGCTGCGCTAAGATAGGAATCCAGCGTATCGAGCCTCAGAATATTGCAGGCCACTTCAATACCGGTCTGCGACGGGCATTCCATCTCCCCAAGCCAAATTGCGCTCATCATTTGAAAGAAAAAGACGAATCAATATGACAACGATTATTGAAAATGCCGGCATGACCTTTGAGATGATGTTCTTATTCAGCCTCATTGTCGGCGCGCTTTTTTGCTATGCGAATGAAAAAATACCGATGGAAATCACCGCCCTTGGCGTTGTTCTGATTTTGCTATTTTTCTTTCACTTTTTCCCGATCATTGACCAAGAAGGCAGCAATCTTTTGCCGTCTAGCAAAATATTATCCGGATTTGCCAATCCGGCGATGCTGACCGTTTTGGCCCTTCTGGTTGTCGGTCAAGGCGTTGTGAAAACGGGGATTTTAGAAATTTTTTCTCGCTATGTGCTGGCGTTGAGCATGGGGAAATTATGGATTGCCACTTTGATATCGCTTATCACAGTGCTGTTGATTAGTGCCTTTTTGAACAATATCCCTGTTGTGATCATTTTCATCCCCATCATGCAGGGCATTGCACAAAGGTTCCATATACCCGCCTCTAAATTACTCATGCCGCTAAGCTTTGTTGCCGTTGTTGGCGGCATGACCACCCTTGTTGGGTCAGGCACAAATTTATTAGTATCAAACGCGCTAATCGAAGCCGGTTTTGAAGGATTCACCTTTTTTGAATTCACCCTTCCCGGATTGCTTCTTGCTGGCACCGGCCTTGCCTATGTGACGATT
>DFSK01000146.1:0-6246 GCA_002378605.1 Alphaproteobacteria bacterium UBA3439 | reverse complement strand
ACCTTTTTTGAATTCACCCTTCCCGGATTGCTTCTTGCTGGCACCGGCCTTGCCTATGTGACGATTGTTGCGCCCAAATTTCTGCCACACCGGACCAGCCTTAGCCACCGTATGCGCGAACGTCTTGATCAGCATTTCATGGCGGAAATTTCGATTAATGCCGGATCAAGGCTGATTGGCCAGTCGCTTGGCGTGCGCATGTTTCACGAATTACCTGACATAAATGTGCGTATGATCAACCGGCTTGGTAAAACAATCTTGCCACCTTTTACCGGTTTGAAATTACGCGAAGGCGACGTTATTGCGCTTTCGGCAGCGCGCGACGATCTGACCAAATTGATGGATTCCGGCTATGGATTAACACCAGCCGAGGGCTATCGGACAAATCCGAACAGCCATAAAAAATCGGACCAGATTGTCGTTGAGATGATGGTCACGCCATCATCATCTTTGGTCGATAACACCATTGGCCGAACCGGTTTTGAATATCGGCATAATTGTCAGGTTATGGGCATCCAACATCACGCTCACATGATTCGCAGCCGTATGGGACAGGCCAAATTGGCAGCTGGCGATCTGCTTTTGGTCAAATGTGATACTGAAACGCTGCGCGGTTTGCGCGAAGATCTTGACGTTGTTCTGGTCGAATTTTCAGTCGAAGAACTGCCTAATCTGAAATCTGCCCATGTATCTATTTTCATTTTTCTTTCAGTGGTTTTATCAGCGGCATTTGGTTTGGTGCCAATCGTCATTTCGTCATTCTTCGGGGCCTTGGCAATGGTGGTTACCAATGTCATCACCTTGCAACAAGCCGCCCGCGCCCTAGATCTTAAAGTCATCACAACGATCGCGGCGGCGCTGGCGCTTGGGGTGGCGATGGAGGCCACTGGCGCTGCGACCTATCTTGCCAATCTCATTCTTTCCTTTACCGGAACCGCAAGCCCAAGGGTTGTTTTAAGCACATTTTTCCTGATGGTTGCCTTGATGTCGAATATCATCAGCACCAAGACCTGCGCCGTTCTTTTCGCGCCGATTGGCCTTCATATTGGTGCCGAGATCGGGATTGATCCGCGCATCTTTGCCATCACTATTGTATTTGCCGCCAATTGCGCCTTTGCAACGCCCTTTGCCTATCAAACAAGTTTGCTGGTGATGGGGCCGGGAAGTTATCATTTCAAAGATTTCCTCAAGGTAGGATCGCCCTTGGTCATTCTGATTTGGCTTGTCTATTCTGCCTTTATTCCTTGGTATTACGGATTATGAAAATGAAAACAGAGGCACCTAGCACGTCACGGCAACCATGGAAAACCGTCGATTATGCCGCGTCAAATTCTGGGCCTCTTACTGGCATAAAGGTTGTTGATCTTTCACGCCTTGTCGCTGGCAATATGGCCTCGCTCCAGCTGGCTGATTCAGGCGCCGACGTCACCAAAATAGAACCTTTGCCAGCGGGTGACCCGCTTCGCGCATGGCAACAGGCTGGCATACAGACATTTTGGTCGGTCTATTGCCGCAATAAAACAAGCATCGCACTTGATTTCCGGCATGAAAAATCAATTGATATTCTGACCCGTCTGATTGATCAGGCTGATATTTTGATCGAAAGCTTTCGCCCGGGAACATTAGAATCAATGGGGCTGGCACCGGCGATTTTGCATCGGCGTAATCCGGGCTTGATCATTTTGCGGGTTTCCGGATTCGGTCAATCTGGCCCCTATAGTCACCGGCCCGGGTTTGGCACTCTTGTCGAAGCGATGTCAGGATTTGCCAGCCGCACTGGTGAGGCTGGTGGCGGCCCATTACTGCCGCCGGTGGCGCTGGCTGATATGATTGCCGGCCTCTATGGATCAAACGGCATCATGATGGCATTGCGTGGCCGCGACCAAACCGGCCAAGGACAGGTTATCGATCTTGCGCTTCTTGATTCGATGGTTTCCGCCATTGGCCCTGATGCCTTTGACTATGCCGTGACCGGAACGGTAAAACAACGTGTTGGTAATGGATCAAACACGGCAAGCCCGCGCAATATTTATCAAACATCAGATGATCATTTTATTGCCATTTCGGCATCGATCCAATCAACGGCCAGACGGCTTTTTGCCGCTGTTGGTGCCGCGGCGATGATTGACGATCCAAAATTTGCCACCAATGCGGCGCGGGTGAAACATCAGGCCGAGATAGATAGGGTGGTTGGCGGCTGGATCGCGGCGCGAAGCCGACAAGAAGTTCTGGCTATTTTTGACGCTGAAGGCATTACCGCCGCGCCGGTCAATAATATTGCCGATAATGCCGATGACCCGCATTTTATCGAACGCGGGATTTATGTAACCGCAGCCGATGCCACAACTGGCGAGGTGCCAATGCATCAGCCGCTACCTGTTATGGAAAATAATCTTGACCGCCTTCGAATGCCCGCACCAACCCTTGGCCAGCATAGCCGCGCCCAATTGATCAAAGCCGGATTTCAAGATGGTGAAATCGACCAATTGATTGCCCAAAATGTGATCAGCCAGCCCTAAAGCTGGCGCCACAGCCAGGGCGAAATCACAAGGTGATATTTCAGGCGACAATCGGTAAGCACTGGCGTAAATTAGGGGCGCTATATTTGCCAAGGCCCGCATCAGGGCAAATCACCCCAGCCTGTTTCAAGCGGCGCTAGTCTACTGCTCATAAACTATTTTTGCCCATCAACCATTAATTGATCGTCATGCCTGTTGATTTTTTTGCATTCCTAACCGCGCGCGCCGCTGTCAGCCTTGTCACGGCAATGCTGTCAATTGCGATTGGCTGGCATCTGTATCAAAATAGTGGCGATCCATTTGATCTGGCGCTTGTCGGGCTGATGCAAATCATGCCGATTTTTCTGTTCTTCTTTGTGACTGGTTGGGCAACTGACAGCTTGCCGCGAAAAGCCCTGTTAATCATCTGCACCCTTGCCGAAGCGGTGATTTTGATTGGCATCACCATGGCCATGCTTGCCGATGACTTGAATTTGACGGTCATTTTCGCGCTGCTATTCGCGCATGGCGGGGTCAAGGCATTCTATACGCCAGCCCAGCAAGCTATCATCCCCAATATCGTTCCGCCTGTCATGCTATCGCGCGCGATTGCGCTTAATGCCACCATTGGCAAGATTTTTGCCACGGCCGGGCCGTTGCTGGCGGGGGTTCTGATTACGGTGATTGATGTTTATACCTATCTCGTAGCCGCTGGCTTGATGGGGGTCAGCACAATTGCCTATCTATTTTTACCAAAATTAACGCGGCTAAAGCCTGTTGGCCGAAGCCTTGATATGGTTCTTGGCGGCGTTGCCTATGTTCGGTCAAATTCGATTGTTCTTGGGGCGATTGCGCTTGATCTGTTCATTGTTCTTATGGGGTCGGTTGTTACCTTGCTGCCGGTCTATGCTGCTGATATTTTGAATGTCGGGCCAGAATCACTTGGTGTGTTGCGCGGCATGCCTGCGCTTGGCGGTGTTGTTGTTGGTCTCGCGCTTGCCGCCTTGCCGCCGATGCGGCGATCAGGCCTTTGCCTTTTTGCCGCGCTAGTGGTGTTTGCAGCCTCAATTCTGGTTTTTGCGGTTTCAACCATTTTTTGGGTCAGCCTCGTAGCCTTGTTTGTCTATGGCGCAGCCGATATGGTAAGCGTCAATATACGCATGACCCTCATTCAATTGGCCACACCCGATCACCTTCGCGGCAGAGTCAGCGCGGTAAATGCTATTTTCATTTCGTCATCAAATGAAATGGGCGATGTTCGGGCAGGCAGCGCGGCCGCACTTCTTGGCCCCGTTACAACCGTATTTATTGGCGGGCTGGCAGCATTGGGGGTGGCGATTGGCGGCTGGTATATTTTTCCAAAACTGCGCCATCTAGACCGACTAGCCGACCTGTGCCCACCAGACGAAATCAAAATCAAAGGAGACAAAAATGACCGATAATAATCCTTATATCCCACCGGCGATCTGGACATGGCAAGCCGAAAATGGCGGTACATTCGCCAATATCAACCGGCCCATCGCAGGCGCGACCCATGACAAGCCGCTTACCATTGGCAAACATCCGCTTCAGCTTTATTCGCTGGCCACACCTAATGGCGTCAAAGTGACGGTGATGCTTGAGGAATTATTGGCTCAAAACATAACTGATGCCGAATATGACGCGTGGCTGATCCAGATTCGTGATGGCGATCAATTCGGCAGCGGCTTTGTTGACATTAACCCGAATTCAAAAATCCCGGCCTTGATGGATCATTCGGTATCACCGCCATTGCGCGTGTTTGAATCGGGAAATATTTTGCTGTATCTGGCTGATAAATTCGGCACATTAATTCCACAAGACCCTGCCGGCCGAACCGAATGTCTATCATGGCTGTTTTGGCAGATGGGAAGCGCGCCTTACCTTGGTGGCGGCTTTGGCCATTTCTATGCTTATGCGCCAGAAAAACTGCCCTATCCTATTGACCGCTTTACGATGGAAACCAAACGCCAACTCGATGTTCTTGATCGCCAGCTTGCCGAACATAGCTATATCAGTGGTGACGAATACAGCATTGCCGATATTGCGATTTGGTCTTGGTATGGGCAATTGGTTCTTGGCCGTCTTTATAATGCGGCTGAATTTCTGGATGTTCAAACCTATAGCCATGTGATGCGCTGGGCCAAAGCCATTGATTCGCGTCCAGCGGTGAAACGCGGCCGTATGGTTAATCGTGTTTCTGGCGCACCGGAAACCCAGCTTCATGAACGCCATGACGCCAGCGATTTCGACAGTAAAACACAGGATAAAATCGCCTAGCAAACGCCCTATTTTGCAACGGCTGAACGATCTCAAATTGAATATCACCAAAAGGAAAAGGCATCATGAATTGGACACCACGGCGCCAGCGGTTTCGGCAGATTTTAGCAGGCAATGACTGCATTATACCGGCAACAGTTTTTGACCCTTTATCGGCGCGTATGGTCGAAGATCTTGGCGGCAAGGTTGGCATGCTTGCCGGATCGGTGGCGGCAATGGCGATCCTTGGCGCACCTGATAAAATGCTGATCACCGCCTCAGAATTTGCCGATATGGCCTTGCGGATTTGCCGGGCTGGTGATCTTGCGGTTATTGCCGACGCCGATCATGGCTATGGAAATGCAATGAATGTGCAACGCACAATCCGCGACCTGGACCATGCCGGCCTTGCCGCAATCACCATTGAAGATACCAATTTGCCACAGCCTTTCGGATCAAAGACAACACAGCTTTTGAAAATTGATGAAGCTGTTGGCAAAATGCGGGCAGCCATATCGGGACGCGTTGATGCCGATTTGGTTATTCTGGCCCGTACTAGCGCTGCCACCATTACCGGCCGTGACGATTGCATCGCACGAATCAAGGCCTATGAAAAAACCGGCGTTGATGGCATTACGCTGATTGGTGCCAGATCACTTGAGGATCTGACCGCGCTTTGCGCCGCAACCGATCTTCCCATCATGCTTGGCGGCATTGGATCAATTGCGGCAACAGCCGATGATCTGGCAAAAATGGGCGCGCGCATATGTCTTCGGGGGCATCAACCCTATCTGGCATCACTAGCCGCAACCTATGGGGCAATCCAGCAAGTGCTTGGACAGGCAAATCCTGATGATGCGCCGCCAGTGATCAATTCAGCAATTTTGCGGCAATTAACCCGCGAAGCCAGCTATGATGAAGATGCTGATCAATTTTTGAAATAGGCCAAAACCGGCGTTTGAATCAACCAGCAGCCCTGGGCCAACGCCCCTGTACCACCGGTCAAGATTTGACAAGTTTATGAAAACTGCCCTAATTGACATAAGCAGTTTGGCAATCTGAATTGCCGGAAATAGTCACAATGGCATGACAAAGGAGAAGATGATTTGAGCGCCCCTTATTGGACACCATCAGGCGGCCTGCCGCCGCAATCTCAATTATTGTCAGATCGCGCGGTTTTCACCACCGGATATGCGGTAATCCCAAAAGGCGTTTTGTCGGATATCGTGACAAGTTATCTGCCTTTCTGGAACAAGACCAGACTATGGGTTCTGGCGCGGCCCATGACTGGCTTTTCAGAGAGCTTTTCACATTATCTGATGGAAATTGAGGCAGGTGGCGGCAGTGACCGGCCAGATGATAATGCCGAAGCGCAATCGGTTCTTTTTGTAACAAGCGGCTCAATGACAGTGACGATTGCCGGTAAATCACACCCCTTAACGAGTGGCAGCTATGTCTATCTGCCAGCAGG
>DFSK01000020.1:7023-7786 GCA_002378605.1 Alphaproteobacteria bacterium UBA3439 | reverse complement strand
CGAAAGATGAATGAAATGGGCTTGGTCTGGTGAAAGTGAATCAAATTCTACAGGGCGATTGTATCGCCAAATTGCGCAAAATTGCCGACCAGTCGGTTGATTTGGTTTTTGCTGATCCGCCGTATAATCTTCAATTGGCAGGTGATTTGTCGCGCCCCGATCAAACGCATGTCGATGCGGTCACTGATGCGTGGGATAAATTTGATTCTTTTGCGGCTTACGATGCCTTTACTGCCGCTTGGTTAACCGAGGCGCGCCGGGTGTTAAAGCCGGATGGTGCCATTTGGGTTATTGGCAGTTATCACAATATTTTCCGCGTTGGCACGATTTTGCAGAATCTTGATTTCTGGGTCTTGAATGATGTGATCTGGCGCAAAACCAATCCAATGCCAAATTTCCGTGGGCGTCGTTTTACCAATGCGCATGAAACGCTGATCTGGGCAGCAAAATCGCAAAAATCGCGTCATGTATTTAATTATGAAGCGATGAAGGCATTGAATGATGATGTCCAGATGCGCTCTGACTGGGAATTGCCCCTTTGCACCGGTAATGAACGGATCAAGGAAGATGGCAAAAAAGCCCATCCAACACAAAAGCCCGAAAGCTTGCTAGCGCGGGTCATTTTGGCCTCGACACGGCGTGGTGATGTGATTCTGGATCCGTTTTTTGGGACTGGCACAACGGGCGCTGTTGCCAAAAGGCTAAACCGGAATTTCATTGGTATTGAACAAAATGCTGGCTATGTCAAAATTGCCAAAACAAG
>DFSK01000020.1:726-6765 GCA_002378605.1 Alphaproteobacteria bacterium UBA3439 | reverse complement strand
CAAAATTGCCAAAACAAGATTGGTCGCTGTTACGCCTATTGCCTCGGATGATCTGTTGGAAACAACCCCGCGGCGTGCCTTGCCAAAGGTGCCGTTCGGCAATTTGATTGAACATGGATTATTGAAGCCTGGTGATCGTCTGTTTGATGCCAAAAAACGGTTTCAGGCCAAGGTGCGCGCCGATGGATCGCTATTTACCGACCAGAAGCAAACGGGGTCAATTCATGCCCTTGGGGCACAGCTTCAAGGGCTGCCATCTTGCAATGGCTGGAGTTTCTGGCATGTCGAGCGTGACGGTAAACCGGTTTTGATCGACCGGCTTCGTGAAAAGCTGCGCGAAGAAATCTACCCGTCAAACCCGCAATCTTAACTGGCCTTTATCGGGCATGAAAAAGGCCGCGACGCGTTGCCGCGTCACAGCCTGTTTCTCAAAGTGCCACATGATTTAGGCAGCTTGGGCTTGTGCCTTTTTTTCCAGTCGGCGAGCATGCAAAACCGGTTCGGTATAGCCTGATGGCTGTTCGATGCCCTTAAAGACAAGATCAAGCGCCGCCTGAAAAGCAATGGACTGGTCAAAATGCCCAGCCATCGGTTCATAAGATGCGTCAGCCGCATTTTGCGCATCAACGACCGCGGCCATTTCCTTCATCACATCCATAACAAGACCGGCATCACAAATTTCATGGTGAAGCCAATTGGCAATATGCTGTGATGAAATCCGCAAAGTGGCGCGGTCTTCCATCAAACCGACATTGTGAATATCGGGCACTTTCGAACAGCCAACACCTTGATCAATCCAGCGAACGACATACCCAAGAATGCCTTGGGCATTATTCCGCAACTCGGCGCGGATATCTTCATCTGACCAATTTGGACGGCTGGCAACGGGAATCGACAAAATATCCGACCGGCTGGCGCGTGCCTTTCCTGTTAATTCGGCCTGCCGTTTGGCAACGTCAACCTCATGATAATGCAAAGCATGCAAAGTGGCGGCGGTTGGTGATGGTACCCACGCACAATTTGCCCCAGCCTTTGGATGGCCGATCTTCTGCGCAATCATATCGGCCATCATATCCGGCATGGCCCACATGCCTTTACCAATTTGCGCCTTGCCAGAAAATCCGCAAGCAAGCCCAATATCGACATTCCAATCTTCATAGGCTGAAATCCAGGCTGCGGCTTTCATATCGCCTTTGCGGATCATCGCGCCAGCATACATTGAGGTGTGAATCTCATCGCCGGTGCGATCAAGGAATCCAGTATTGATAAAGGCTACGCGTGACTTTGCCGCCCGGATACATTCTTTCAAATTAACTGTGGTACGGCGTTCTTCATCCATGATGCCAATTTTGATCGTATTGGCCGGAAGCTGTAAAAGCTGTTCGACCATATCAAAGGTTTCAACCGCAAAAGCCACTTCGTCGGGGCCGTGCATTTTTGGCTTTACTACATAGATTGAACCGGCTGGTGAATTTTGCTTGCTGGCAAAATCTGGCAGCGCCGCGGCAACTGAAATAAAGGCGTCTAAGATACCTTCGGGGATTTCACATCCATCGGATAAAAGCACGGCTGGATTGGTCATCAAATGTCCGACATTACGAACCAGCATCAATGCCCGTCCGCGGAGTGTCTGGCTGCTGCCATCAGCGGCCGTAAAGCTTTTATCCGCATTCAGCTTGCGATTCATGATTTCACCATCCTTGGTGAAATTTGCGGTCAAGGTGCCGCGCATGATCTTGTTCCAATTGCGATAGGCAAGAACCTTGTCTTCAGCATCAACCGCAGCAATCGAATCTTCAAGATCAATGATGCTTGTCAGTGCTGATTCGACCATCACATCATTAATATGCGCCGCATCACCGGCGCCGATGGTGCCTTTGGCATCAATGATGATTTCAAGATGAAGGCCGTTCTTGATGAGGATAAGGCTGTTAGGCGCTTCGGCTTTGCCGGTATAGCCGACAAATTGGTTATTATCGGCAAGGCCTGTATGGCCATCACCCATCGCCACGGCAAGCGATCCATTGGCAATGGTAAAACCGGTTACATCATTCCAGCTGCCAGTTGCCAGCGGCACTGATGTATTCAAAAGATTGCGGGCAAAGGCAATGACCTTGTTGCCGCGAACCGGATTATAGCTGTCTGTTTTTCCGGCACCATCGGCGTCATTAATGGCATCGGTTCCGTACAGCGCATCATAAAGGCTGCCCCAACGCGCATTGGCGGCATTCAGTGAATAACGTGCATTGGTGATTGGCACGACAAGCTGTGGGCCTGCAATGGTAGCAATTTCAGGATCAACATTGCTGGTTTCGATTTCGAAATCGCCACCATCGGCATGAAGATAGCCAATGTCACTTAAAAATGACTCATAGGCGACAGGATCAATGCCGTCATCGCTATGCGCCTTTAGCCAGTCATTAATCTGGTTTTGCAGCGTTGCTCTTGTTTCCAAAAGTGCCTGATTTTTTGGCGCGAGATGATGCGCCGCCTGATCAAAACCGTTCCAGAAATCCGTAGGCGTAATGTTGGTGCCAGCAAGAATTTCGTCATTTACTAAATCATAAAGAACCGTGGCAATGGTTAAATTGCCATGGATGGTAACATCTGACATTATTTGCTCCGCTTTAGCAGGCAACCCGTGACTTTCATCGGGAAGGGGGGCATGGATGAAATTTTGTCTTTTTTAACCGAAGCGGCTTGTTGTTTCAAGTTGCAAGGCGCGTGTTTTACCGGAAATTGCTATATTTCTGGGAGTCGCTTATCTGTGTTTGGCTGTTGATGGCCAAGTTGATCAAGATTGCTGGTTTTAAGGCCGCTGCCATTTCAGCCCAGCGCCAGCCAGCGCGTCTTCGATTTGACCAACAAGCCGGTTTAGAATTGCCGGCGTTTTGCCTTCGGCGCGGGCGACAAGTGCGGCCTCGGTATTTGAGGCTCGGACAAGCCACCAACCGTCATCGGTTCGCACTCTCACGCCATCAATCAGGCTTAAGCTATCGTCGCCAAACCGCGTTTTTGCTTCATCGGCCAGCCGGTCAATGACACTAAATTTTTGATCATCAGGGCATTCAATGCGTAATTCAGGCGTTGCATGCTGCGGCGGCAAAGCATCAACAAAATCGGTAATGCTTTGTCCGGTTCTGGCCATCTGACCAAGAACGCGAAGGCCAACATAAAGCGCATCATCAAATCCGTAAAACCCGTCCTTAATGAAAATATGCCCTGACATCTCACCAGCCAATGGCGCCTCAATTTCAGCCATCCGCGTTTTCATATGGCTATGTCCGGTTTTCCAGATTTGCGCATCGCCACCAGCCTTGGTAATTAATTCCAATGCCATATCAGATGATTTCACATCGAGAATGACCGGCGCACCGGCATGTCGCGCCAAAATATCACGCGCTAGAAAAGCGGTTAAGAAATCACCTGGCACTTGACGCCCTTTGGCATCGACAATGCCAATCCGGTCGCCGTCACCATCAAAGCCGATGCCAAGATCGGCGCCAGCATCGGCAACGGCTTTTCGCAAAATGGCCAATGTTTCGGGATCAACAGGGTTGGGGTGATGATTGGGAAATGTGCCATCAATATTGCCAAACAGAACATTATGGGTGCCGCTTATTTTTTGTGTTGCTGCAATCGTCGCTGGTCCTGATGCGCCATTGCCACAATCCCAAATGACGGTGAAATTGCCGGTTTCGGCATCGGCGGTAAGGCGGTTGATATAATCGTCAAATACCGGCACCTCGCTTTGGCTGCCACCATCTTGAAGGTCGGGGCCATTTGCGCTGATGGCGCCAAGCTCTTGAATATCATCACCAAAGAAAACCGTGCCATTCATCACCATTTTAAACCCGTTATGCGTTGGCGGGTTATGTGATCCGGTCACTTGAATGGCGGCGTCGGCGTTAAGGGTAACACCAGCATAATAGAGCATCGGTGTGGGGCCGCATCCGATATCGCTAACCCGGGCGCCGCCTGCAACCAGACCATCACAAAGCGCCGCTGCCAATGCCGGTGATGATAATCGTCCATCACGGCCAACCGCGACATGATTGCCATAGCCGCGTTGGCGAAGACAGGCGGCAAAGGCAATTCCGATGGCCTTGGCATCATGCAGATTTAATGTTTCATCGATAATGCCGCGAATATCATAGGCGCGTAAAATGCTTGGATGAAAATCATGCTTCGTCATGTGAATGCCTTTGATAGAAATCTTTGCTGATGGGACTGGCGATAGGGCAATTTGTGAGGCTGTTATGTTGTGCCAAGCGATTTAAGATATCGCCATGCGGTTTTTAATCCAGTTTGCAAGTGGTTCTGCCAAATCATCGCGCGACATGGCAAAGGCGATATTGGCCTGTAAAAACCCAATTTTTGATCCGCAATCAAATCGCTCACCCGAAAAACGGAATCCATGAAATGGCACTTTGCCAATCTGGCGCGCCAGCGCATCGGTTAATTGTACTTCGTTACCAGCGCCGCGTTCTTGATTGCCAAGCTGGGCAAAAACCCCTGCTTCGATGATATAGCGGCCGACAACACCAATGGTTGATGGGGCATTTGCCGGATCAGGTTTTTCCACAAGCCCCGACACTTCGACAAGCTGTCCATGATCGGCGCCAGGGGTGATGATTCCATAAGAGCCGGTTTCGGATTTCGCAATATCCATAACCGCAACCATGTTGCCACCCTGATATGATGCGACCATTTCAGCCAAACAGCTTGGCCCAAGAATCAAATCATCAGCAAGAAGAACGGCAACGGGTTCATCATGAATCAAATGACGGGCGCACCAGACAGCATGGCCAAGACCGGCGGGTTCTTGCTGGCGAACATAGGCCACGGTTCCCGGTTCGTGAATCATGCCGCGCACGGTTTCAAGCGCCGCTGCCTTGCCTTTGGCAAAAAGCGTTTCTTCCAGTTCAAAAGAATGGTCGAAATGATCTTCAATGGCGGTTTTGTTACGGCCGGTCACAAAGATGAATTCCTCAATACCGGCAGCAGCGGCCTCTTCAACGGCATATTGGATTAACGGCTTATCAACAACGGGAAGCATTTCTTTTGGAAGCGCCTTTGTGGCCGGCAAAAACCGTGTGCCAAGTCCACCAACGGGAAAAATCGCTTTTTTGATCATTCGTGCTGTTCCTTAAAATCTGGCCAATCGAAATGATGAAGCCACCATCACCAAGGCTTACTCTGCGGCGATAAAATAGGTCAAGTCACCTTTGATCGAAACCTTGCCATAAAAAAGGCCTAAATCCCAACTGGAGATGAATTTTGTGACCTGCCCGAACTCTTTGATTGAACAAATTTTGCCTGCCTGTTATCAAACCATAGAGCGATCATAGGAATCAATATTGTGAAAATTGCGGTCATTGGCACTGGATATGTAGGTCTCGTCTCGGGGGCATGTTTTTCTGAATTCGGATTTGATGTCACTTGCATCGATAAAGATCCGGCGAAAATTCAGAAAATCAATCAAGGTGATATGCCGATTTACGAGCCCGGTCTGGCCGAGCTTGTTGCTCGCAATGTCAAGGCTGGAAGGCTGCATTTTGATCTTGATCTTGGCGCGGCGGTTGCCGCAGCCGATGCTGTCTTTATTGCTGTTGGCACCCCGACACGTCGCGGTGATGGCCATGCTGATTTGTCATTTGTTTATGCCGCAGCTGAAGAAATAGCCAAGCATCTGTCAGGCTATACGGTTGTCGTGACCAAATCGACCGTTCCGGTTGGCACGGGCCGTGATGTTGCTGGCATCATTGCCAAAACAAACCCGGATGCAAAATTTGACATTGCTTCCAATCCTGAATTTTTGCGTGAAGGCGCAGCGATTTCTGATTTCATGCGTCCTGACCGTGTTGTTGTTGGTGCCGAAACTGACGCTGCCCGCGATGTGATGCGCGCGCTATACCGGCCGCTATTTCTGATCGAAACGCCAATTTTATTTACCAATCTGGAAACGTCTGAATTGATCAAATATGCCAGCAATGCATTTTTGGCGGTAAAGATTTCCTATATCAACCAGATGGCCGA
>DFSK01000020.1:0-456 GCA_002378605.1 Alphaproteobacteria bacterium UBA3439 | reverse complement strand
TGTGTGAAAAAGTCGGGGCCAATGTCCATGATGTTGCCAAGGGCATGGGGCTGGATAAACGGATTGGCAATAAATTCCTGCATCCGGGGCCGGGTTATGGCGGGTCCTGTTTTCCAAAAGATACATTGGCGCTTGTCAAAACAGCCGAACAGCATGCAAGCGATCTAAGCATTGTTGATGCCGTTGTCGGCTATAATCAGGCGCGGAAAATCGCCATGGCCGATCGTGTTATTGCCGCCATGGGTGGGTCGGTTGCCGGCGCAAAGATTGCCATTTTGGGGTTGGCCTTTAAGCCGGAAACCGATGATATGCGCGATAGCCCATCGCTTGATATCATTGATGCCCTGACCAAGGCAGGTGCGATTTTGCGGGCCTATGATCCAAAATCGATGGATGAGGCGCGCCATCTTTTGCCGCAAACTGTCACTTTTTGCGATAGCGCAACCGATTGCCTGA
>DFSK01000056.1:2143-7074 GCA_002378605.1 Alphaproteobacteria bacterium UBA3439 | reverse complement strand
ATGACGTCATAAAGCGCATATCAGAAAACATCCCGAAAACTGGCTAAAACACAAGAACTCAGACGCTAGATTATCTATGTGATGCAAAAAATGCATCACAATTATGCAAAACTAGCAGAATTTTTTTCATCAAACAGCTGTTACCACCATGCCATCGGCTCATAACCGCGGGACCGACGGCGCCTGATTCCTCCAAAAGACCGTCACGAATTACCGCCCGCATGACTGCGACCCAGAAAATGGGGCTGGCATCGGGATTACTCAGGACGGCATCAAAAATGCCGGACAGACGTCAAGGAAGGACGAGACATGAAATATATCATTGCAATCATCCAGCCGGGGAAATTGACAGCGGTGCATGATGCACTTCTGGATATTGGCATCACCGGTATGACTGTTACCGAAGTGCAGGGCTATGGCCGGCAAAAGGGCAAAAGCGAGATTTACCGCGGAGCCGAATATACAGTCCATTTCTTGCCAAAAGTTAAGATTGAGCTCGCTTTGCCCGCCAAAATGGCGGCCAAGGCGATCGATGTCATCAAATCCGCCAGCTCAAGCGGCAAAATTGGCGATGGCAAGATTTTTACTTTCGATCTTCAGGAAGCGGTTCGGATTCGTACCAACGAAACTGGCGATAGCGCCCTTTAAAGGCATCACGTAGGAGTTACCAATGATTAAAACAATTTTAAAATATTCGTGTCTTGCTGGCGCGGCTAGTTTGATGGCTAGTCCGGCTTTTGCGCAAGAGGCACCGGCGCATAGCGTTTTCATCCTGAACTCATTGCTGTTTTTGATGTCAGGGTTTTTGGTGATGTTCATGGCATGTGGCTTTTGCATGCTTGAGGCCGGTCTTGTGCGGGCGAAAAACACAACAATGCAATTGACCAAAAATGTGGCGTTGTTCTCGCTGGCGGCAATTGGCTATTATCTTATCGGTTATAATTTGATGTATCCGCTTGGGACATGGTCGGTTGAAGGCGTTTTGTCGGGTCTATTGCCAGTCGCTGCCGTTCTTGAGGCGGTTGGCGTGGCACCTGATAAGGTCGATGATATCTCTTATGCGTCAACCGGATCAGATTTCTTCTTTCAGTTGATGTTCTGTGCGGCTACAGCTTCGATTGTATCGGGCGTGCTTGCCGAGCGTATCAAGCTATGGCCGTTTCTGCTTTTCACCTTTATCCTAACTGCGGTGATTTACCCGTTGCAGGCAAGCTGGAAATGGGGCGGTGGATTTCTTGACAGCATGGGCTTTCTTGATTTTGCCGGTTCGACGGTTGTCCATTCAGTCGGTGGTTGGGCGGCGCTTGCTGGCGTGTTGATCCTTGGCCCTAGAATTGGAAAATATAAAGACGGCCGTGTTGTGCCGATGCCTGGTGCGAATTTGCCGCTGGCAACACTTGGAACCTTCATTTTATGGATGGGCTGGTTTGGTTTTAACGGCGGATCGCAATTGGCGATGGGAAGCATTGGCGATGTTGCTGATATCTCGCGTATCTTTGCCAATACGAATGCCGCTGCGGCTGGTGGTGCGCTTGTCGCGCTGGCACTGACCCAGATTTTCTATGGCAAGGTCGATTTGACAATGGTGTTGAACGGCGCGCTTGCAGGGCTTGTGTCGATTACAGCAGAACCGCTGACCCCGACTTTGGGCGCAGCGACCTTAATTGGCGGCGTTGGCGGCGCGATCGTGGTCTTTGCCGTGCCGTTCCTCGACAAGATCAAAATTGACGATGTTGTCGGTGCCATTCCGGTTCACCTGATGGCCGGTATCTGGGGAACGCTTGCCGTGCCTTTGACCAATGGTGATGCCAGCTTTGTGACGCAGATAACTTCAATTCTCATTGTCGGAGTGTTCACCTTTGTGGTCTCATTAATTGTCTGGTTTGCCATTGATAAAATCATGGGTATTCGGGTCAGTGAGGAAGACGAGATTGCAGGTTTGGACAGTGCTGAACTTGGTATGGATGCCTATCCCGAGTTCTCACGCTAGATAATTTTGCAACGTCAAAGTTGCAGCAAAACAAATTTAGCCAGCGCCGGTTTTATCGGGGCTGGCTATTCATTAGGAAAAACAAGAACAATAAAATCTGAAAGAGCATTGTTTTTACTGAATTTTAGAAGCTTTACAGCAGCGGTTTTTTTCTCCTATTCTAGCATCTTATTATCCCCGATGATTTTTGTCGAAAAATAGCGGTGTGCAATAGAGCTGAGAGAGTAATGTCGCAAACATTAAACGAAGGCCGTTCGAGCACCAAACCACTTTTTGAAGCTGTTGGCGTGACCAAGAGCTTTGGCGATTTCATCGCTAATGACGATGTGTCTTTTCGAATTCATGCTGGCGAAATTCACGCGCTTTTAGGTGAAAATGGCGCTGGCAAATCGACCTTTGTAAAAATTGCTTATGGGCTATTACAGCCTGATGCTGGCCAGCTATTTTGGAATGGCGAGCCAATTTCCATTCCCGGCCCCCAACAGGCACGCCAGCGCGGCATTGGCATGGTGTTTCAGCATTTTTCGCTGTTTGACGCATTGACCGTTGCCGAAAATATTCAATTGGCAATGCCTCCCGGTGAAACGATTGCGTCCCTATCGGATCGCATTGCCAGCATTTCAAAAGAATATGGTATCGAGGTTGATCCGGCGGCGCGTATTCACAATCTGTCCGTTGGTCAGCAGCAGCGTGTTGAGATTGTTCGCTGTTTGTTGCAAGACCCGAAATTGTTGATCATGGATGAGCCAACATCGGTTTTAACCCCGCAGGAAACCGAACAGCTTTTTGAAGTTCTTCGCCGGTTTGCTGAAAATGGGCTGGCGGTGTTGTTTATTTCGCACAAGCTGGATGAAATTCGGGCTTTGACAAGCCGTGCAACCGTATTACGGCGCGGACAGAATGTTGGCTCGGTAAATACCAAAGGCCAATCAAACCGCCAGCTTGCCGAATTGATGATTGGCACCAAAGTCAAGGATGTGGCGCGCCAAAAAGCACCAGCCAAAAGCAAAATATTATTTGCCGTGACCAAGTTAAACCGGCCAAAGCAAAATGCGTTTTCGGTGACGCTTCGCGATATTACGATTGAGGCGCGCGCCGGCGAAATTTTCGGGATCGCCGGGATCGCTGGTAATGGCCAAGATGAATTAATGGCGGCGCTAACCGGTGAATGGCTTGGCAATCAATCGGGGGTCATCACGCTTGATGGCGGTGATATTTCATCGCAAGGGCCAGCCGAACGCCGCCTTGCGGGCATGGGATTTATTCCAGAAGAGCGCAATGGTCATGCGGCAGTGCCGTCAATGAGCCTCGCCGACAATGCGTTGCTAACCAATCATTCGCTTGCCGGTGTGGTGCGCGGTGGGGTGATTGATCTTGTCGGCATGCGCACCAAAGCCGCAGCGATTGCAGCGGATTTTGATGTTCGCCTTCCCGAGCCTAACCCGTTGGCATCATCCTTATCGGGTGGTAATTTGCAGAAATTTGTCGTTGGGCGCGAAATTATCAAAGTGCCGCGCGTGCTTATCGTATCGCAACCAACATGGGGTGTTGATATCGGGGCGGCGGTGTTTATCCGTGCGGCAATGCTTGATCTTGTGGCCAAAGGATCGGCAGTGGTAATGATATCGCAGGATCTCGAAGAAATTTTTGCGATTTCGCATCGCATTGCCGTATTGCATGATGGTGTTTTATCGACGGCTGAATCGGCCACAAAATTGACGGCTGAAAAGGTTGGGCTTCTAATGGGCGGCAGTGATGCCCCAAAAGATGCGGCACAAGGTGCAGTTCAAGGAGCAAGCGCATGATCAGCATGACTCCGCGCAAACATATTCCGCTGTCGCTGACGCTACTGACGCCAGCGGTTGCCATTGTCCTGACCTTGGCTGTTGGTGCCGGTATTTTTGGTCTTCTTGGCTTTAGCCCGCTTGGGTCACTTTATACTTTTTTTGTCGCGCCAATTTCGCGCCCTGATCAAATTGGTGACCTTTTTGTAAAGGCCTGTCCGCTGATCATTACTGCCACTGGGCTGGTATTTTGTTTTCGGGCGAATGTGTGGAATATCGGCGCTGAAGGCCAGTTGGTTTTTGGCGCCATCTTTTCGGGTTGGGTGGCGCTGAGTTTTCCCGATTGGCCAGCAATAACCCTGATGCCGGCAATGGTCTTGGCAAGCATTATTGGCGGCATATGCTGGGCGATGATACCGGCGTTATTAAAAGTCAGGTTTAACACTAATGAAATTTTGGTGTCGTTGATGCTGACTTATGTTGCGGCGCTGTTTATCGACTGGCTGGTGCGCGGCCCGTGGCGTGATCCGATGTCATTCGGGTTTCCGCTGACGAAAATGTATAGCGATGCTGGTCTGATCCACCGGATTGATGTGCCGTTTGTTGGCAGTTTGGGGCAATTGCACTGGGGGGTTGTTGGCGCGTTGCTATTGGCGATTGCTGGCAGTTTCGTGCTGTCGCGCACGATTTTAGGATTTCAGATCAAGGTCATGGGCGATGCGCCGCGAGCAGGCCGGTTTGCTGGCTTTAAGCCGCATCTGGTGACGATTGGCGTTATGGCAATTGCTGGGGGTGCAGCCGGGCTTGCCGGAATGGTTGAAGTGTCTGCCAGCATGGGTCAGCTGCAGCCGAATGTGTCTTTTGGTTATGGGTTTACCGCCATCATTGTTGCATTTCTGGCGCGGTTAAACCCGATTGGGGTGATTTTTGCCGGCCTGATTGTCGCCCTTGCCGAACTTGGGGGTGATTATGCGCAGATCGCGCTTGGCATGCCAAAGGTGGTGACAGGTGTTTTCAAGGGGATCTTGCTGTTCATGCTGTTGGCAGGTGAGACATTTAACCGTTATCACATCACCTGGCGGCGTCCGGCCGTATTGCCGGTTTCAAAGGAGCAATAGAATGGAAGCTTTGATCCTAACCGTTCTATTGACGTCGGT
>DFSK01000056.1:0-1780 GCA_002378605.1 Alphaproteobacteria bacterium UBA3439 | reverse complement strand
ATGGGGGCTGTGTCGGCCTTTGCGGCAACATCAATCCTTGGAAATCCTTATATGGGCATTCTGGCTGGTGCGGTTGCTGGGGCGATGACCGCGGCGGTGTTTTCGCTTTTTGCCTTGGGTCTTGCCACCAATCAGGTCGCAACAGGTCTTGCCCTAACCATTTTTGGATCAGGCTTGTCAGGACTTGTTGGCGCACCCTTTGTCGGCGGCACGGTTGATGGTTTGCCCAATCTTGCCATTCCGCTTCTTGCTGATATTCCGGTTATTGGCGATTTGCTGTTTAACCACGATATCATGGTCTATTTATCGATTGGCTTTCTTGTGTTTGTGGCGTGGTTTTTGAACCGGACGCGGGCCGGTTTGGTATTGCGGGCGGTTGGCAATAGCCACGATTCGGCGCATGCGCTTGGTTATCGGGTGCTTTTGGTGCGGTTTGGTGCGGTGTCATTTGGCGGTATGATGGCTGGACTTGGCGGGGCATATTTGCCGCTTGTGCTAACGCCACATTGGTCTGAGGGCATGACCGCGGGGCGCGGCTGGATTGCACTTGCGCTTGTGGTCTTTGCATCTTGGATTCCTTCGCGTATTCTTGTTGGCGCGTTATTATTCGGCGGAATTACAATTATGCAGCTGGCCGGACAGGCGCGGGGATGGACCGTGCCGTCACAGATGCTGTCGATGCTGCCCTATATTGCGACAATCATTGTTTTGGTGGTGATTGCGCGTAATCGTGATTTCGCTTTGGCAAATTCCCCAGCCTGTTTGGGGCGTTTGTTTATCGGTAACAAATAGATGTCATCAGGCATCAAATCTTTTATGGCATTAGGCATTTAATGTTTCAGGAGGAAACAATGAAAACAAAAAATACCCTTTCATTTGGTGCAGTTGTTGCTGTTGCCAGCTTGGCCTTGTCGGCTTTGGTTGGTTTGACAACGGTGACTACGGCGAATGCAGCTGATAAAGTCAAGGTTGGCTTTGTCTATCTGACAACACCGGGTGACCATGGCTGGACTTATGCGCATGAAGTTGCTCGTCAGGATGTTGAAAAGCATTTTGGCGATAAGGTTGTAACAACCTTTGTTGAAAATGTGCCTGAAGGGCCTGACTCAGCACGCGTCATCCGCGAATTGGCAAAACAAGGAAATGAAATCATTTTCACCACCTCTTTTGGCTACATGGATCATACGATCAAGGTCGCTAAAGAATTTCCAAACGTGAAATTTGAGCATATAACTGGCTATAAGCGTTCTCCAAATGTGGCTACCGGTAATATCCGGTTTTACGAAGGCCGTTATGTCCAAGGTGTTGTTGCTGGTCTGATGACCAAATCAAACAAAATTGGTTATTTGGCATCTTTCCCAATCCCCGAGGTAATTCAGGGTATAAATGCATTTGGCATTGGTCTTCGCTCGGTGAACCCAAAGGCCGAAGTTTCAGTTATCTGGGTGAACTCTTGGTATGATCCGGTTAAAGAAGCTGATGCAGCTAAAGTTCATATTGCCGAAGGTGCGGACATTCTTGCTCAGCACACAGACAGCCCTGCTATGCTGCAGACTGCACAAAAAGCTGGTGTTCATGGCTTTGGCCAGTCAAGTGATATGAAAGCTTTTGCGCCAAAGGCACAATTGTTTAGCTCTGTGAATAACTGGGGACCCTATTATATTTCAAAAATTCAACAGATGATGGATGGAAAATGGTCAACTGGCGAGGGCCCTGATCACTGGGCTGGTAACACGTGGGTTGGTATGGCAGATGATTATCTGGTGTTGTCACCATTTGA
>DFSK01000096.1 GCA_002378605.1 Alphaproteobacteria bacterium UBA3439 | reverse complement strand
GCAGGCTTGCCATAAATGGTTTGTAAATGCGTTGCCGCCTCATCAAGCCGCCGTGCTTCACCGGTCGAAACGATGCGCCGGTCAATAATATGGCGTTCGGTAATACCGCGAAGGCGGCGTTGAACAACAATCGCAGGGCCATTCTCAGTTTGCTCAACCATGCCCGACCAGCCTTTTTCAAGACTATCAGCCTTGGCCTCAAGCCGGTTAGCCAGATCATCAGCAGCCTTGGCATTATCCAGCATCGCCGGATTGATCAAGCCAGCAATGGCAGCCTGTTCAATCACATCACGATTACCAAGCTGGCGACCGACCGTTTCAATAAGACGGCTTGTCGCCACTGCCAGATTGGCAACATCGACAAGATCGGCACCAGCCATCTGGCTGCCGTCAGCGCTGATTAGAACGGCGTCTTTTAGGCCAGCATCCATCAAATATATATCAAGTTCGCGCTGGTCTTTCAGATAGACTTCGGATTGACCACGCTTGGCACGAAACAAAGGAGGCTGGGCGATGTAAAGATAGCCCTTTTCAATCAATGGCCGCATATGGCGGAAAAAGAAGGTCAAAAGCAATGTACGAATATGACTACCATCAACATCAGCATCGGTCATGATGATCACTTTGTGATAGCGGATTTTTTCAACATCCATGTCAGCATTGCCAACACCCGCACCAAGCGCGGTAATCAGCGTGCCAATTTCAACCGATGACAGCATTTTATCAAGCCGCGCGCGTTCAACATTCAAGATTTTGCCACGAAGCGGTAAAATCGCCTGATTGGCTCGGTCACGCCCCTGCTTTGCTGAACCACCGGCTGAATCACCCTCAACCAGAAAGACTTCAGATTTTGCCGGATCACGTTCCTGACAATCAGCCAATTTTCCCGGAAGACTGGCAATATCCATAACGCCTTTACGCCGCGTTAGATCGCGCGCCTTGCGCGCCGCTTCGCGCGCTGCCGCAGCTTCATAGGCTTTTGACACAATCCGCTTGGCATCAGCGGGATGTTCTTCAAACCATTGCGTCAGGCAATCGGCAACGGCATTTTCCACCACTGGCCGAACCTCGGACGACACCAATTTATCTTTGGTCTGTGATGAAAATTTCGGATCCGGCACCTTGACCGAAACAATTGCTGTTAAGCCTTCGCGCGAATCTTCGCCGGTTAACTGCACCTTTTCCTTTTTCGCAATCCCGCTTTGCTGGGCATAATTATTGACCACGCGAGTCATTGCCCCGCGAAAACCAGCAAGATGCGCACCGCCATCACGTTGCGGAATATTATTGGTAAAGCAAAGCGTGTTTTCATGGAAAGAATCGGTCCATGCCAATGCCAGTTCAACGGTAATATCATCGCGTTCGCTATTGGCGATGATGGTGGGGTGAAGCGAATTGCGTGACCGGTTCAGATATTCAACAAAAGCCGATAGGCCGCCATCAAAATAAAATTCCGATACGGCGCCATCGGCAGTGCGTTCATCACTTAGCCGAATCCGGACGCCACTATTCAAAAACGCCAACTCACGAAGCCGATGTTCAAGTATGCTGAATTCAAAATTAATATGCGCAAAAATTTCGGTCGATGGCATGAAGGTGACATGGGTACCGCTTTCACCAACAGCGTCACCGATGATCTTTAACGGCCCATCTGCTTCACCCATTTTAAAGGTGATCTGATGCTGTTTTTCATTACGGAAAATCACCAGTTCGAGCCATTCGGACAAGGCATTAACAACCGACACGCCAACGCCATGAAGACCGCCTGAAACCTTGTAGGAATTATTATCAAATTTACCGCCAGCGTGAAGCTGGGTCATGATGACCTCGGCTGCTGAAACGCCCTCTTCGGTATGGATATCAACTGGAATGCCGCGACCATTATCCGTAACCGTTACTGAGCCATCGGCATTCAGCTTTACAATGACAATATCGCAATGACCGGCAAGCGCCTCGTCAATGGCATTATCAACCACCTCATAGACCATATGATGAAGGCCTGACCCGTCATCCGTATCACCGATATACATTCCCGGGCGTTTGCGCACCGCATCAAGACCGCGAAGGACCTTGATCGAATCAGCACCGTAATCTTCTTCTGCGATCGGGGTTTCATCGTCAGTCATCATATCACCTCAAAAATTGGTGTTTCGCCAACAATTTTTGCTGGCAAAATCTTCACAAATTGCGCTGTTTTCAAAAGCTCTTTAAATTGTCCGTCATCAGTGCCGCTATACCAGCATTGGCCGCCAAGAGATTGCACCGCGTCAAACAATGCGCCGCGCCGCTTGGCGTCAAGATGCGCCGCCACATCGTCAAATAACATTACCGGCACCCGCCCAAGCCGCCGATCCTGCAACCGTGCATGCGCCAGAATCACCGCAATGAGCATGGCTTTTTGCTGTCCTGTTGATGCACGATTTGCCGGCACTTGACTGGCAAGATGCAAAGCCTGAAATTCACTGGCATGCGGGCCAGGCATGGCAAGATCACCATTCAGCCTTGCGCTACGGGCGGCAAGCATCAATTGGTCTTCAACCGCAAGTGCAGGCATATCCGATAACCAATTTTCGGTATCGCCGCCAAGCAGCAGCTCAACCCCGGGAAAGCCAAACCAGCCACGCGCCGCTTCTTCGTTTAACGCCTTGATCAGCGATTGCCGCGCTGCGGTAACCGCCACCGCAGTTTCGGCAAGAACCGATTCAAGCGCGCTAAACCACGAATCATCGCCACGCTGTTCGGTTAGCAGATGCGCGCGTTGCCGAAGCGCCTTTTCATAGCGCGACATACGGCCAATATGTGCCGGATCAAAAGCAATCACCAACCGGTCAAGAAAGCGCCGCCGCGCCGCCGGACTATCCAGAAAAATGCCATCCATCTGCGGGGTCAACCATGACACCGCCAGACGGCTGCCAAGATCAGCCTGTGACACCGTCACACCTTCAAGGCGCATGATCCGGTTGCCCTGTTTTGCCGCCTGCGGAACGCCAGTGCCAATTTGCACATTGCCATCTTCATTTTCCAGCGTGGCCGCAACAGCCCAATCCAGCCGGTCATCATCATCATTATCAGCCCTGCCGCGTGATGTATCAAAGCCGCTTGCCCGATAAGCCAGATGTTCGGTTTTGGCGCGTCGCATGCCGCGCCCGGGTGCCAGCAATGACACCGCTTCTAATAAATTGGTCTTGCCAGCACCATTATCGCCAAGAATCACCAATTGACCGGCATGGATGGCAAGATCGGCTTGTTGATAATTACGGAAATGATCCAGTTTTAGACGCGACAGCCAACTGCGTTTAGAAGCATTCGCATTATCGACCTCAAGGGCAACAACCGGTTTTATCTTTGGCGAAACGCTAGTCAAATGTCACTCACACACGCATTGGCATCAAAACAAACAGGCTCGCTTCATCACCCGGGGCGCGTACCAGACTTGGCGACCCCTGATCAGCCAGCGCAAATTCAACCATTTCGCTATTGACCTGACCGGCAATATCCAACAGGTAACGCGCGTTAAAGCCGATTTCCATTTCAGGGCCATCATAGCTAACTTCCAATTCTTCGGTCGCGCTAGAGGCATCGGTATTGCTTGCAGACAAGGTTAAAACACCTGATTTTAGGCCCATTTTGACCGACCGCGATTTTTCCGAAGCAATTGTCGATACACGATCAACCGCGGCGGAAAAAGCGCTGACATCAACCTGCATAATCCGGTCATTTCCCACCGGAATAACGCGGGTATAATCAGGAAAAGTGCCATCGATCAATTTGCTGGTCAGGCGGACAACGCCAAACCGGAATTCAGCCCGTGTTTCCGACAGGCCGACGAGAACATCACCGTCAAAATCATCAAGCAACTTGCGCAATTCGCTAACGGCTTTGCGCGGCAAAATAATTGACGGCATCTGCGCGGCACCTGACGGCAAAGCCTGACGGGTCATCGCCAGACGATGCCCATCGGTTGCCACGGCGCATAATTCACCTGATTCGGCTTTGTGGATATAAATACCATTGAGATAATAGCGCGTTTCTTCGGTTGAAATGGCAAATCTTGTTGCATCAATCAAATCGCGCATATCAGCAGCGGTAAGCGAAAAATTCACCGGTAATTCATTGCTGCTAATTGCCGGAAAATCTTCAACTGGCAACGTTGGTAGCCGAAAGCTAGATCGCCCAGCGCTAACCATGGCATGACCGTCATTTACCGCGATTTCAACTTCGGCACCATCGGGCAATTTGCGGGCAATGTCATAGAGCAGATGCGCCGACATGGTGGTTGTGCCGGATGTCATCACCGAACAACCGACTTCGGTGGCAATATCCATATCCATATCGGTTGCTGTTAGCGATAACTCACCCTCTTCGGCACGAAGCACGACATTGGCAAGAATGGGAATTGTATTGCGCCGTTCAACAACGGATTGCACATGACCCAGGGGCCGCAATAAGCTCATACGATCGATGGTCAGTTTCATCAGCTTTCTCTTCTTTTAGGGCAGTTGTCGTATTTTTACGATGCCGGTTTCCGGCCAATCCACGCTATCTACAAAATATAGCATGAGATTAACAAACAAGCATCAAAATATTGAATTTTTACCGATTCGCGCCCGACATGGCGCGGGGCCGGATTCGGCCCTAAAAAAAGCTGATTCTTAGCCAGCTAAAATCGATTTTAACAGCTGCACATCTTCGGCAAGCTGGCCGTCACTTTTTGACAGTGATTCGATGGTTTTGACAGCATGCATAACCGTTGTGTGGTCACGCCCGCCAAATTGCCGCCCAATATCAGGATATGATAATGAAGTCAGGTTTTTCGCCAGATACATGGCCACCTGCCGTGGCCGCGCAATATCGCGTGACCGGCGTGCCGAAAACATCTCGCTAACGCGAACATCATAATGCGCGGCAACGCGTTTCTGGATCGCATCGACACTCACCTGACGGCTGCTAGCCCGAAGCAGATCAGCCAAAAGCTCAGCCGCGCTTTCAATGGTGATTTCCCGGCCAACAAGCATGGCATGCGCCAAAATGCGGTTTAGCGCCCCTTCTAGCTCGCGAACATTGCTAACAATGCGATGCGCCATGAATTCTAGCACTTTATCGGCAATTTGCACGGGTGCCTGTTCAGCTTTTGACTGCAAGATGCCAAGCCGCAATTCATAATCGGCAGGATGGATATCAGCCACCATGCCCCAGCCAAGGCGCGAGCGAAGCCGCTCTTCCATACCTTCAAGATCGGTTGGTGATTTATCGGCTGAGATGATGAC
>DFSK01000009.1:6183-14600 GCA_002378605.1 Alphaproteobacteria bacterium UBA3439 | reverse complement strand
TTCTTGACCTCATCCGCGACTTTAGGCGAACGCTCGACACTTGGTTCAACACTCATATTTTCGCTCCAAAAAATCAGCCGTCGTCGCGACCAGCAATTGCCGCCAATGCCAAAGATGCTAACCGGGCGGCGGGCGGATCAGACCGGCTTGTCAAAATAATCGGGATTGCCCCGCCAAGAACCAGCCCAGCGGCAAGACCGCCACCAAACCAGACAAGTGATTTAAACAGGATATTGCCAGATACAATATCCGGCACGACAAGACCATCTGCCATACCGGCAACTGGCCCGTCAACGCCCTTGATGGCAACCGCTTTTGGCGATACCGCCAAATCAAATGATAGCGGGCCAGCAAAATCAGCCTTTATATCAATGGCGCCTGCCCGCAACGCAATTTCGGCCGCTTCGCCGCTTGATGGCATTGCTGGCAAAATCGATTCAGTGGCCGATAAAACGGCGATACGAGGCCGCGACTGGCCAAGACGGCGGCTCATTTCGGCCATATGTAATGCCGCTTCGACGCGTGTTTCGATATCAGGGGCAACATTGACCGCAGCGTCACTAATCATCAAAGGGCGGCCACCTGCTGGCGGCAGCATGGCGAATAAATGCACCAGCCGTTTGCCCGTGCGGATGCCGGCAGCGCGTTTCACGATTCCGCCCATAAACACATCTGTATGAAGCTGGCCCTTGGCAAGACCGGCAACCCGCCCTTCGCCAAAAAGCGCAATCGCCGCGGCAATCGCCCCGTCTTCGCCTGTGGCCGGTATGATTTCAATGCCATCAAGATCCCAGCCAATGGCAGCCGCATCTTTTGCAATGATATCAGCTTCACCAATGAGGATTGGCACTGCCAATTTTGCCGCCGCGGCAGCGCGTGCCGTTTCCAATGTTGCTTCGCCAATGGCCCGCACAAATCCAAATGGCTTTGGCGCTGATGACGCGGCCAGTTCCAGCAGTTCCGGCGGACAGGCCATATCACCTGTGGCCAGAAAACGGCTTGCTATTGGGCTGGAAGTTTCGGCGCGGTTCGACATTCTATTCCCATTGTGACCGCCTGCAAAACAGGCAAAAATTTTTATCCGGCGACGTCGTCTTTTTGGATTTTACAAGATCAAGATTCGATAAGTGATGCTGGACGAACAGCTCAAAGCTTGCCAGCTATTTCTATATGCCATATTCACCGCCGATCTTAAAGTGCCGATTGGGGCCAGATCACGCTATTTCTGGTACCAGATGCGCCTATCCATATTGCGGCGGCACAAGCGTTTGCTAATCAGGGTTTCAATTTTCGCATGCTTGCCGCAAGCCGCGCAATCCCGTCGGGTATCCGGTCTGCCGAAATCGCCGAATAGGAAAGACGGAAATAATTAAGTGGCGATGTATCACGATCGAAAAACACATCACCCGCCTCGATCAACACACCATCTTGCATGGCACGTTCTGCCAAAATACGCGAATCAAGCCAATCCGGCCCGCTGACCCAAAAGCTGGTCCCGCCAAAATGCGCGGCGCTATGCGAAAACAGCCCTTCAGCGTCGATCGCCGTTTGCAACACCCGCCGGCGTTCGGCAAGATGGCGACGAAGGCGGCGAATTTGCGCATCATAATGGCCAAGCGCCATAAAATAAGCCAGCGTGCGCTGCGCATGACCGGGCGGATGCCGTAAAATCAAATGGCGAAGCGCGCGCGCTTGCTGGATCAACCCTTCTGGCGCGACCATATAACCAAGTCGCAATCCGGGAAAAACCGATTTTGACAAGCTGCCAACATAAATGACGCGGCCATCCGTATCTTGTGCCTTAAGCGCCGGTGTCGGTGATTCCAGAAAATTCATTTCAAATTCGTAATCATCTTCGATAATCAGCAAATCATGCCGCGCCGCCATATCAAGCAATTGTCGCCGACGCGACGGTGACATGGTATGCGTTGTCGGGCATTGGTGCGACGGCGTGATAAAAACCGAATCCGCATGACGAAGGACGTCCTCATCAAGAATCAACCCGCCTGAATCGACTGGCAAGGCCGTGATCGATTGTGTCCGCTGCAACAAAATATCACGTAGGTCAGGATAAAACGGGCTTTCGATCACAACATGTTTGGATGCATCGACAAGCAGCTGGGCAACAAGATAAAGCGCATTTTGCGCGCCCAATGTTACCAAAATCTGTTCCGGCCGTGCCTTAATCCCTCGCCGTGGCAAGCTTCGCGAGCAGATATAATTGACCAGCATCGGATCATCATGCTGGCCAAAATCGCCAACCATCGTGCTGAAGTTGCGCATGCCCAAAGCCTGGCGCGCGCAATCACGCCATTCAGAATGCGAAAATAATTCATCATCCACCTGCCCATAGACAAAGGGATAGCGATATTCACGCCAATTCACTGGCTTTTGCACAGGCCGGATATAGCTGCATGATTGCACCAGCTTGGCATCCCAATCAATTTTACCAATGGCAGCATCATCGCCGGCGTCATGATTGGGGGGATCACTCGCCTTCTGGGCGCCCGGTGTATCAACAAGCCTTGTCGTCGGCGCATCATCACTCACAACATATCCAGATCGCTCGCGCGGCTGTAAATAGCCGGTATCGACAAGCGCCTGATAGGCAAAGATCACCGTATTGCGCGATACTTTTAGCTGCTGCGACAACATCCGGCTTGATGGCAATTTGTCACCCGGCAAAATCGAATGATTGAGAATCAATTCAACAATTGATTGCCTAATCTGCGCCTGAAGGCTGATCCCTGATGATGGATCCAACGCGATTGTCAGATTTTCATTCATGACAAAAACCCCTTATCTTGCCAGTTTCAGCGATGCCCACCCATTTCATCGGCGATGGAGGGGCAGTTTCGGCTCAAGATCATGATAACTGGTACCAATCAATGCCGCAACTGGTTCCATAGACAAGGCTTGCTGTCAATAATGGCTTTTGTCAGACTGGCATTGGTTTGGTAGGGTCTTTCGTGATGGATACACCTTTGGACATTGCCGAAACCATAGCATTTTCAAATATCACCGGAAGTGATACACCGAGTTAGAAGGTTTTTAGGCCGATAGCCGCCAATCCTGCTATCGCGCCATATAAATGATCATGCCGCGCCAAGCGCAGCTTTTAGAAGGAGCAGATAAATGTCGTATGACGTCAATTCACTCGAAGCGCATTGGATGCCATTCTCGGCAAATCGCGACTTCAAAAAAGACCCGCGTATCGTTGTCAAATCTGAAGGCATGTATATGTGGGATTACAAGGGCGGCGAGATCATTGACGGATCATCCGCCCTGTTCTGTACGCCGCTTGGCCATGGCCGTCGTGAAATTGCCGAAGCTGTTTACCAGCAAATGCTGGCCAATGACTATACACCGCATTTCCAGCTTGGCCACCCAGGTTCATTTGATCTTGCCGAGCGTGTTTGCCGGCTTCTTCCCGATCAGTTCAACCATGTGTTTTTCACCAATTCAGGATCCGAATCAATCGAGACCGCGATCAAGATCGTTCTGGCCTATCAGCGTGCCGCAGGTCAGGCTCAGCGGAACCGGTTGATCAGCCGCGAACGTGCCTATCACGGCGTAAATATGGGCGGCGTATCGCTTGCCGGTATGGTTCGCAACCGCGAAACCTTTGGCCTGACTCTGCCAAACATCTCGCTTATCCGCCACACATGGCAAGAAGATCAGCGCTTTGCCAAAGGCCAGCCGAAAACCGGCGCCGAACTCGCGATGGATCTTGAGCGTATTGCCGAAAATCTTGGTGGTTCAACGCTGGCCGCGGTCTTTATCGAGCCTGTTGCCGGGTCAACGGGAACATTGGTTCCGCCAGTTGGCTATCTGGAAAAAATCCGCGAGATTTGTGACAAGCATGGTCTGTTGCTGATTTTTGATGAGGTCATCACTGGCTTTGGCCGTATGGGAACCCCATTTGCCACACAGAAATTTAATGTGCGCCCCGATATCATCACAATGGCCAAGGCTTTGACCAATGGTTCGATCCCAATGGGCGGCGTTGCGGTGACCGATGAAATTTATGACACCATCACCAATGCTGCGCCAGAAAACGCCATTGAATTTTTTCATGGCTACACCTATTCGGCGCATCCGGCAGCCTGTGCTGCGGGCATTGCTACGCAGAAAATTTATGAAAGCGAAGGCATTTTTGAACGTTCGGCTGCGCTTGAGGATTATTTCCTTGATGCCATCTGGACACTTCAAGACCATCCGCTTGTTGCCGATATCCGCGGCATTGGCCTGATGGCCGGTGTCGAGGTTCATTCGGACGGCGTCCCCGGACGACGCGGCGGGCAGATGCAAAAGGATATGTTCTGGAACGGGCTTCATGTGAAATGGACTGGCGATAATGCGATTGTTGCACCGGCCTTTGTTGCCGAGCGCAAACATATTGACGAGATTGTCGATAAATTCCGTAGAACCTTGGACGAGACGCTAGAAGCCAGCGTTTAATGATTGCGGTAAGCGGCAGTGGCATTGCCGGTTTAGCGGCCGCGCTTGCCATTCTCCGCAACCAAAAACCAGTGTTGTTTGTTGCTGGCTCAATGCCAGCAACAACGCTTCACGGCGGGGTACAAATTGCCCCTAATGGCTGGGCAGCCCTTGATCAACTTGGGCTTGGCGAGGCGGCGCGCGCACGCGCTACCAATTTACAGGCGATTACGGTTCGCGATATGCGTTCAGCCGCAACCCTTGCCAATCTTGATCTAAGCTCATCACCTTATGCCAGCCTGTCACGGGCCGATCTTGCCAGCATTCTTCAAGCCGAAATCAGCGCATCAAACGGCATTACCCATATTGCCGCCAATATCACCCATGTGGTTCAGCGCGGCCCTGATCAGGGCAAGGCAGTGCATATGCTAACCGATGATGGCAGTAGGCATATTGTCGATGCGTTGATTGCGGCGGATGGCGTTTCTGGTTTTGGCCGCCATTATGTGAACGGCACTGATAGCGGCACAACCACCACCCCCAATCATGGGCGCGTTGCGATGCGGGCCGTTGCTAAATCTGCCGATTTGCCGCGTATGTTTTCACAACCTTTTTGCAATCTATGGCTTGGGAAGGGCGCACATTTCGTGCATTACCCGCTGCATGGCGGCAAAGATGTGAATATGGTGCTGACGCTAGATGCGGCCAAGGCTGGTGATGGCTGGCAGCAGCGTTATCTTGGGCGCAATGATATTCTTGGCCAGCTTTGCGACCATGCCAATATCAAATGGGTCAAAACAGCGCTTCCGGCGCATCCATATCATGATTGCTGGCGACGCGGCCGAACGGTGCTGGCAGGCGATGCCGCCCATCCGATCCCGCCCAATCTGGCACAAGGTGCCGGGCAAAGCCTTGTTGATGCGGCCAGCCTTTTGCGCTGGATGGCACATGAAAATCTCGATTCTGCGCTGTCTGGCTATGCGCGTGAACGATCCAAAGCGGTTGGCATGATTTTCAAAAAAGCTGCGGTAAGCAGCAAAATCATGGCGCTTGATGGCACGGGTGCAACGGCGCGAAGCACAATCATTAGCCTTGGTGGTGCGCCAATGCTAAACGCATGGCTTGCCGAGGTCTGGGCGGCCGCCTAAGCGGCACCAGCTGGCCCTTGCCCCTTACCCAGATCGTTAAAGATGAAGGCCGCGATCAGCCTTTGCCGCGCCATGGAATAAGCCGCCCAATAACCCAGCGCATCATCAGATCGAAAACCAGACCCAAACTGCCCATGATCAAAATCGTGACCCAGATCAATTCATAGTCCGATACCGTACGCGCGACATTTTCGATGAAGCCAACACCCGTTGTACCAGCCAACATTTCTGCGGCCACAAGTGTGCCCCAACAAACGCCAATCGAAATGCGGATACCCGTCATGATCTCAGGCAAGGCATTTGGCAGGATTACATAACGCAGGATTTGTCTGTCACTGGCACCAAGCGAATGTGACGCTCTGATTTTTGACAATTGCGCCCCTGACGCGCCGGTTCGTGCCGAAATCACCATAATGGCAAAAGCGACCATGAACAAAAGGAAGATTTTACCATCATCCTGAATGCCGAAAATGGTCAGGATCAATGGCGCCCACGCCAATGGTGGTACCGGCCGGTAAAGCTCAATCATCGGGTCAAAGAAGGATTTGCAAAAGCGCGAAACCCCCATATAGATGCCAAGCGGCACGCCAAGCAAAATACCAAAGAACATCGCCACCAGAACGCGGAAAAGCGAGTCCCAGATATGGCCATCCAGCATCGGAACCGCGCCAAGATAAACATCGCCTTGTGCCAGCGCCAACATCCAATCTTTATAATTAGGCTCAAACCGCCCAGCATCATTCAACCGGCCATAGTCGCCGGGAAGAAGATCAATCGTCGCGTCTGGAATCAAGAAAGACACAACATCTGAAATCGGAAGCCATTTCCACCATAATAAGGTGGTGCCTTTATAGCCGCCACCATTTTCAACATCAGGATTGGCCAACGCAAAAAACTTGGCAACAACATCGGTAGGTTTTGGTAACCAGCGCCCCGGCCCCTGTTCGGTACATTGCGTCCGTGATTTAACAATATCACCCGCCGGGAAAAACAGCATTTCGACAAAACCAAGGCTGCCTTTTGCCCGCTCGGCCTGATCAAGCATCGTCTGAACAGCAACCTGCATTTCGGCCATTACGACAGCTGGGAAAATCTTGCCATCGTCAATCCGCTTGAAAATCCGATCAACCGCTTTCATGTAATCGGCACGTTCTTTGACAATTTGCGCATCGCCATCATCCATTGATGGTGATTTTTTCAACGCAGTGATCATTGTCTTGGTTTCGGCAATCAGCGCTTTTGCCGCTGGCGCCAAATTACGGATTTTCAAATAGTCTTTTGATAAGGCAGCCGCATCGCTTGCAAGCGCATTATACATGGCGCCTTTTGCCGAAATCGGAAGCAACGGGATTTCTGGCTCGGTAATGCCCCATGATGGCTGTGCCAAGGCATCAGCTGATGCTGTCCAGCCTGGTTTCGGATTGGCCAATTCATTGGTAATCGCAGCATAGCCAGCTTTGATGGCTTGGATATCGGCAATCGTTTTCTGATCAACAAAATCTGGCGTCGCCATCATGCTTATCAATTGCTGGGTGTTTTGCATGACCTGAGTCACACGCGCCGCATCGGCTGGCGAAAAGACATTTGCCGGAAGCCGCGCCTGCAATTCATCAAGCTGGCGCGAATTGCGCACCAGCAAGGTTTTCGATTTGGAATAGCGTGATTCGATCGCCAAGGATGAGGTAACCGGCGACACGGCCTCATGCAGCTTGGCAACCTGACATAATTCATTGGCCGCCTGCGGGAAAAAGGCCCGCGCCGAACCCCATGAAAAATAAAACCAGACAAGAAGCAATGTTGACACACCGCATACCGCCCAGAACCAGCCACCAACGGTTCGTTCAGGATCACCAAAAACCTGATCTTTTTCGCGAAGGCGCGTTTGCTTCAGCCCATAAAAGATCGAGGCAAAAAAGCTGCCAACCAAACAAAGGATGATGACTGCCGCGACCAAGGCGCGATTATCTGAAAGCCAATCAAGCACCGCCCATAATCTCCTCTTCCATATTCCAGATCATGGTTAGAATTTCTTCACGAACTGTGGAAAATTCAGGCTCTAATTTAATATCGCGCAACGAACGTTTCAGCCCCCATTCCGCAAAAGGAAGCTGATATTCCTTATGAATTCGGCCCGGACGTGGCGCCATCACAAACAAGCGCTCGCCAAGCAATAAAGCCTCTTCAACCGAATGCGTAATAATGATGATGGTCTTGCCGGTTTTTTTCCATAGTTCCAGCACCAATGATTGCATCTTTTCGCGTGTCAGCGCATCGAGCGCGCCAAGCGGCTCATCCATCAAAATCACATCGGGATCATTCACCAAACAGCGTGCCAATGCCACACGTTGCTGCATGCCACCTGATAACTGGTATGTTGGCGTGTCGGCAAATCCTTGCAAGCCAACAGTTGCCAGCCATTTTTCCACCTGATCACGCGATTCGGCTTCGCTAACGCCTTGCATACGAAGCCCGAAATCAACATTTTTGGCAACGGTCAGCCATTCAAAAAGCGCGCCTTGCTGAAACACCATGCCGCGATCGGCACCCGGCCCGTCAATCACGCGGTCGCCAACGGCAATCTGGCCACTTGTCGGGGTGATGAAACCTGCAACCATATTCAGCAATGTTGTCTTGCCACAGCCTGATGGGCCGAGAACACTCAGCAGCTCGCCCTTTTTCAAAGTGAAATTAATGTCTTTTAGAGCTTCGACCTTGGCACCGGTTTGCTGGTTCGCAAAAGTCATGCAGAGATCTGTACATTTGAGATCAGCCAAGCGTGACCCCCTTTATCAAATTAGAAAAACAAGGCTCGCAAAAGCCTTGTTTTTC
>DFSK01000009.1:0-5884 GCA_002378605.1 Alphaproteobacteria bacterium UBA3439 | reverse complement strand
TTCTGATCAACATTCCATGCGCCAGCTTTCTTGAAGACCAAACCAAGTGACTCGGCAGCCGCAACCGCAACACCGTCAGAACCGAAGAACTGCGCCTTTTGATCGGCAGCTGTTGGGAAGATAAAGCCAGACATCTGATTCTTCGTGGTTGAAACATCCATACCGGCATCCGCAGCAACTTTCTTCAACTGCGCGTCGCTTGCTGTCCAGTTTGCATTCGCCTCATGCGTAACCTCAAGGAAAGTGCGCAACAAGCCCGGATTTTCGGTTGCGAATTTTTCTGTGACAGACACAACATCAAACGAGCCAATTCCGGCATCACGCTTTTGCTGTGATGACATGATTGGTGCCCCCACTTCGCCAGCTTTTTTCGCTGAGTCACCGCCAAAGATACAAGCCATATCAACCGAGCCTTCGGCCAGTGATACCGCACCATCGGCAGGTGCCTGATCAACAATCTTCATTGTCGATGTGTCAACATTGAGAACCTGCATATATTTGCGGAACGCGAAATCGGCCATGGTATTCAACGGCACTGCAACGGTTCTGCCTTCAAGCTCAGATGCGTTTGATGAATTGATGCCAAGACCATTTTTCACAAAGCAATCATTTGCTTCATAAATCACAGCAACAGACACCATTTTGATTGGCGCGCCCTGCTGGATCGCCGTCACAAACGGCGCAAGACCCTGTGAATAGGCAATATCAATATCACCAGCAAGCATGGCTTCGGTCATTTGAACACCTGTTGAAAAATTTGTCCATTTGACGTCAACACCCATGGCATCGTCATAGGTCTTGTCGACCTTGGCGATTTGGTTTGGTGTTGCCCATTCCAGGAAAAACGCGACATTGACGCTATCAGCTGCATGCGCAAGGCTGGCGCCTCCCATCATAACTGCTGCAACGCTGGCTGATACAAGATTTTTTGTGGTTTTCTTCATATTAATCTCCCTAAACGATGGCAATAAGCTGCCCTGCAAAGATATTGCTAAGAAATGACGATTATCCTGTCATTTTCCATACCATATGAACGCTAACATGTTTCAAGATTGCCTCAATAAAAAAATTTACCAAAGCAAAAAACAATAATAAATAATGGTATTGGTTTGTTTGCCACAGAGTGTTAATTTGCGCCATCACAGCCGGTAAATTACTGCATTAAAGACTGACCATGAGCTCGTTTGACGCTGAAATGAACGCGATGCTTGACCGCCTTGGCGCCGCCAATGACGGCTTTGTTGTTGCGGCATTATATAAATTTGTCTCACTTGACGATATCGACGGGCTGCGCCAGACCTTGCAGCAGCTTTGCGATAAAAACCAGATTCTTGGCACGATTCTCTTGGCCGAAGAAGGCATCAATGGCACCATCGCGGCCTCGCGGGACGGCATGGCGCAATGTCTGAATTGGCTCGAGGCTGATGGCCGGTTTGAACAATTATCGCTAAAATTTTCATTTAGCCCCGATCAGCCTTTCCTGCGGATGAAAGTGCGCCCGAAACGCGAAATCGTGACAATGGGATGTCCTGAGATCAATCCGGCCAAACGAACCGGAACCTATGTTGACCCGAAAGATTGGAACGGCTTGATTGCCGATCCGGATGTTTTGCTTGTTGATACGCGCAATAGCTATGAAACCGCAATTGGCATGTTTGCTGGTGCGGTCGATCCCATGACAACAAATTTTCGCGAATTTCCCGAATGGGCGCATTCACTAGCCAATCAGCCAGCCGACCGACGCCCCACGAAAATTGCAATGTATTGTACTGGCGGCATTCGCTGCGAAAAAGCCAGCGCGCTGATGCAAGATATGGGCTTTGACGAGGTTTATCATCTAAAAGGCGGCATTTTGAAATATCTTGAAGATGTCCCCCCTGCCAACAGCCAATGGCAAGGCGAATGTTTTGTTTTTGACGGGCGCGTAGCGGTTGACCATGATTTGCAGCCCGGAAGCTATAATATGTGCCATGCTTGCCGCATGCCACTATCGGCCGATGATTTGGCGCATGCCGATTTTGAAGATGGCATTAGCTGTCCACATTGCAAACCTGATCTTGATCCCGAACGGGCGGCGCGTTTTGCCGAACGGCAAAAACAAATGCGACTTGCCGCCGATCGCGGCGAGGTTCATCTTGGCATAAACCCACGCCGCGAGAAAACACCCTCATCCGGGCCAGAAAGCAGCTAGCGCTGACGTCCATGCGGCGCCAGAAAATCAAGAATCGGGCCCTTTGGCACAATGCCCGTCGGGTTCAGATTGCGATGGCTTGCATAATAATGTGTTTTGATATGCGGCATCACCACCGTTTCGGCGATTCCCGGCATTTGATATAGCTCACGAAGATAGCCCGACAAGGCCGGATAATCGGCAATACGCCGCAAATTGCATTTGAAATGCCCAACATAGACCGGATCGAACCGAACCAATGTCGTGAAAAGCCGCCAATCAGCCTCGGTGATATCATCCCCGATTAGATAGCGGCTCGCACCCAAACGCGCCTCGATACGGTCAAGCGCGTCAAACAGACCTGTAACCGCCTCTTCATAAGCCGATGCCTTTGTCGCAAATCCAGCGCGATAAACACCATTATTTATATGTTGGTAGATATCTTCATTGATGATCTCAATGGCGTTGCGTTTTGCCGCTGGCCAGAAATCCAGTTCATTGCCAGTGATCGTATCAAATGCCGAATTGAACATGCGAATAATTTCTGATGATTCATTCGAAATAATCTGTTCGGTTTGTTTGTCCCATAAAACCGGCACCGTCACCCGCCCAGTCACGTCGGGTTTCGATTTCTGGTAAATCTGATAAAGAAAATCACTTTGATAAAGCGCGTCGCCAGTCGCAAATTCATCAGTGGCAAAGCTCCAGCCATTTTCCAACATCAGCGGATGCACAACTGAAACCGAAATATGCTCATCCAGCCCTTTTAAATGACGAAAAATCATCGTCCGATGCGCCCAGGGGCAAGCATGCGAAACATAAAGATGATAACGCCCAGTTTCGGCTTTGAACCCAGCTTTGCCCGTTGGCCCAGCCGCACCATCTGCGGTTATCCAATGGCGAAATCCGGCATCTTCACGAACAAATTTGCCATCGGTCTTTTCGGTATCATACCAAGCCGTTGACCAGCTTCCGTCGATTAGTAATCCCATTTGGATTCTCCATGGTCGAAAGCGATAACATGCCCGTTCGGAGCACCAAAATCAGGCCATATATTCATTGGCTATGCGAAATTAGGCGGCCGCAGCGCGAATCGCCGCCATATTTTCAGCATAGGACGCGCCTTTAAAGACGGCCGAACCGGCAACAAGCGCCCGCGCACCTGCAGCAACCACCTTGCCAGCATTATCAGCCGTGATTCCGCCATCAACCTCGATGGTGATCGGACGATCACCGATCATCGCCTTGGTTGCGGCAATCTTGTCGATCATAGCATTGATAAAGCTTTGCCCACCAAATCCCGGATTGACCGTCATCACAAGGATAAGATCCAGCCGGTCAAGAACATGCTGCAACCCGTCAATCGGCGTATGCGGATTCAACGAAACACCGGCCTTGCAACCCAGTTCGCGGATGTGGCTTAGGCTGCGATCAAGATGGGGGCAGGCTTCTGCATGAACGGTAATGATATCCGATCCGGCAGCGGCATATTCGGTCAACAGCGCATCAGGGTTCGACACCATCAGATGCGTGTCAAAACATTTCTGACTATGCGGCCGCAAAGCCTTGATCAAAGGCGGGCCAAAGGTCAGGTTCGGTACAAAATGGCCATCCATGACATCAAGGTGAATCCAATCGGCACCCGCTGCATCGACGGCCTTCACCTCATCGCCAATCCGGCTGAAATCAGCAGCCAATATCGACGGGGCAATTATCAGATCATCAGTCATTTTATCCAATCCCAATCATGGTGAACTCATGCTGGTATTCGGCGTAGTGTAGCCGCTTTGTCAGGCTTATCTAGTGGCAATGACATTAAATTACAAGCCATTCACCAGCCCCACGCCCATCACCTATCGTCGCCAATCGATCATATTTTTCCCACCTGCGTCAAAATATAGCTGATAAAGCGATGACAAACCGGTTTGAAATAAGGTAGATTGACCGCCGGTTTCCAATCATTAACCCCAACATCTAAGGACAGTAACATGACCTCTTCAAAGCCACAGTTTCAGTGGGACGATCCGTTTTTCCTTGAGGCGCAGCTTAACGATGAAGAACGTATGGTTCGCGATGCCGCCAAGGCATTTGCCGATGACATTTTGATGCCACGGGTCATTGGAGATTTCCGCGATGAGGCTTTTGATCCAGCATTATTAAAAGATATGGGTGCGCTTGGCCTTCTCGGCTCGACAATCCCCGAAGAATTCGGCGGCGCTGGCGTCAACCATGTTGCCTATGGTCTTGCTGCACGCGAGATCGAACGCGTCGATTCTGGCTATCGTTCAGCCATGTCAGTTCAATCATCCCTTGTCATGCATCCGATCTATAGCTTTGGGAGTGACGAGCAAAAGCATAAATTCCTGCCGAAATTGGCAACCGGCGAGATGATCGGCTGTTTTGGCCTAACCGAGCCTGATTTCGGATCTGATCCGGGCGGCATGTCAACCAAGGCGGTCAAGACCGATGGCGGCTATCATTTGTCAGGGTCAAAAACCTGGATTTCAAATGCACCCTATGCCGACATCGCCATCATCTGGGCCAAGCTTGACGGCGCAATCCGCGGCTTCATTGTCGAGCGTGAAACCGCTGGTAGCGGCTTTAGCACCCCGAAAATCGAGGGCAAGCTATCGCTTCGGGCCTCGGTCACCGGTTCGATCCAGATGGATAATGCCTTTGTGTCTGAGGATAATCTTTTGCCGCATGTTAGCGGATTAAAAGGGCCGTTTTCCTGCTTGAATAAAGCCCGCTATGGCATTGCCTGGGGCGTTATGGGGGCGTCTGAATTCTGCTGGCACGCAGCGCGTCAATATACACTTGATCGCAAGCAGTTTAACCGGCCTCTCGCCGCCAATCAGCTTATCCAGCTAAAGCTTGCCGATATGCAAACCGAAATCACCCTTGGACTGCAAGCCGCGCTTCGGGTTGGCCGCTTGCTTGACGAGAATAATTGCGCACCGGAAAATATTTCGCTGATCAAACGCAATAATTGTGGCAAGGCGCTGACCATTGCGCGGACATCGCGCGACATGCATGGCGGCAATGGTATTGCCGAGGAATATCACATCATGCGGCATATGATTAATCTGGAAACGGTCAATACCTATGAAGGCACGCATGACGTCCATGCGCTTATTCTGGGACGGGCACAAACCGGATTGCAGGCCTTTACTGGCGCCTGATCAAACCAAGGCATTCACGCCACAAGCATATAAACGCCAAGCCTAATCGACCGATTGCAGCTTGGCACATGGAAAACCGGCTCGGCCTGATTTATGGTCTAGCCGGTTTTTTTGCGCCACCATGCCATCAGATAGGCCGGTTCAACCACCACCACGCCAACACCAGAAATCACCACCATACCACCAGCAAGAACCATCGGATCAGGGGCCTCACCAAGCATCGTCACAGCACCAAAAATTGCCGCGACCGGCAGCAAAAGCAAGACCGGCATCACCATTGGCACCGGATAACGCGCCAGCACAAAATACCAGGCCGAATAGCCAATAGCGGTCATCACCACGCCAAGATAGATCACCGTAAGCCATGCCTCGATTGGCGCTGCCTGAATGGCGGGTAGCGGGTTGCCATCAATGAAGAATGAGGCCAGCAGCATTTGCGGGCCAGCCATAACACCAATCCATGCGGTAAGCTGAAACCCGCCCAAAGCCCCGTCAAGGCGGCGGATCAAAACCTGACCAAATGCCCAAACAA
>DFSK01000092.1 GCA_002378605.1 Alphaproteobacteria bacterium UBA3439 | reverse complement strand
GTCGGCTCGTCAAGAAGCAGCATGTCAGGCGCGCTAAGCAATAGCTGGCAAAGCGCAACACGGCGCTTTTCACCACCTGATAATTTTGTGACATCGGCGTCGCCCGGCGGCACACGAAGCGCGTCCATCGCAATTTCGGCTTTGCGCTCTAGATCCCATGCGTCGATTGCATCAATTTCTTCCTGCAATTCAGCCTGTTCAGCAATGACAGCATTCATTTCGTCATCGCTCATTTCTTCGGCAAATTTGGCGCTAACTTCGTTGAACCGGTCGACAAGTTGTTTAGCGCGGCCCATGCCAGCAAGAACATTGCCTGTCACATCCAATGACTGGGTCCAATTCCGGCTCTTGTGCCAGATAGCCAATTTTGATGCCATCGGCAGCCCATGCTTCACCCTGAAATTCGGTTTCGATTCCAGCCATGATTTTCAGCAAGGTTGATTTACCCGATCCATTCAGACCCAAAACGCCGATTTTGGCACCAGGCAGAAATGACAGGCTGACATTTTTCAGAACTTCCTTACCACCGGGCCATGCCTTGCTTAAGCGGTTCATTACATAAACATATTGATGGCTAGCCATGATTTTTCCAGTTCTCTTTCCGGTCGCGTCGGGGGTTCCGACAATGGTAATTCAGTGATGCGTGGCACGTCAAAACAGGCAAATTCAATCCTGCAGCGGCAAACCGGCAATCACGTTGTCCTTATGTATCTTTTTTTGACACAATATACCAGCCCCCGATCAAGTCTGGTTATCGCTTTTCATCGCCTTGGCGCGTGATCTTGGGCTTGCATCAAGTCTTTTATTCGGTTTTTATGGGGATAGATACAGCGCCATCAACGATCGCGATTTGGAACCATTCTCATGATCACAACAACACCTCCAATCGGCATTTTGATTGACCTGCCTTTTGGTTTATTGATGTGGGCCAGTTTTGTGCATTTTCTGCTGAACATCGTGATGAATGAAGATAGTGCCTTTGTCTTGATGCGGCTGTTACGCGGGCTAAATGCCCCGATTTATGCCGTGATCAACTTGATCAAGCCAGCCTTTATCATCAGTCGTCTTATGCCGCTTTACGCTGCGGGCACATTGTTTATCCTTCGTTATTATGTTTTGCCACTGGTGGTGGGATTTGATGTGTGGAGCTTTAACGACATGCCGCTGGAACGGTTGCTTTTATCGGCTAAATCCGATTTGGGCCTATAGGCAATCCAGCGTGATCAGCATATTTTACCGCTTTGGCGTGATGCGGGTTTTGCGCTGAATTTTACCTGACGCATCGAGCTGCCATAATTGCTGGCCGGTTTTATCTTCGATGATGACAAGCAGTTGCCCCTTATCACCCAGGCTGGCACCGGTAATCCGGCTATCAGTAGGGATCACAAGTTCATTTTGCTGGATCGCCTTGGCCGAATTTGCCGCGGTAAGCCGGCTATAGATTGTTACAATAATGACCGCCAATGCCGCCACAATCAAAACCGCCATGATGATGGCCATTGCCTTGATCAGCCCAAGATTCCGGACCACAGCCGATGGTGCTTCAGTCTTTACATCAGATGATTGTGGGGCTGTTGTATTTGCCGCTTTTGCTTTATTGTCCTGATCCATGACCTATTCCTCTGACGATCCAACAACACGTCTTGTTCATCTTGCCGCTGACGATATTCCTGCAGACCGCATTGACCGGTTTCTGGCAGCCCATTTTGGCACGCCAAGCCAGCCTTTGTCACGCAGCCGGATTAAAGCGCTGATCCTTGATGGACAGCTAAGCGAAGATGGGCGCACCCTAACCGATCCATCAGCACCGGTCAAACCCGGTGCAAGCTATGCTTTGATTTTGCCACCGCCGATTGATGCCGTGCCAAAGGCCGAAAATATCGCACTCGATATTCTGTTTGAAGATTCGCATCTGATTGTCCTGAATAAACCGGCGGGGCTGGTCGTGCATCCCGCACCCGGATCGCTGACCGGTACTTTGGTCAATGCGCTGATTGCCCATTGCGGGCCATCGCTTACCGGCATTGGCGGGGTAATGCGGCCGGGCATTGTCCACCGCCTTGATAAAGACACATCCGGCACGATGGTTGTCGCCAAAACAGATGCGGCGCATCATGGCCTGACCGGTATGTTTGCCGCGCATGATATTGACCGGCGCTATCAGGCGCTTGTTTGGGGAACCAACGTTGACCGTGACGGCACCATTGACCAACCGATCGGCCGCGCCAGCTATGACCGCAAACGCCAGGCCATCACCACCAAAGGCCGTAACGCGGTGACGCATTGGCAATTGCTGCGCCGTTTTCCCCCTTTTGGATCGCATGTTGAATGCCGTCTTGAAACGGGCAGAACACATCAAATTCGTGTTCATATGGCGCATATTGGCCATGGGGTTATCGGCGATCCCTTATATGGGCGGGCGCCACGTTCGGGTCAAATGCCGGATAATCTGGCGCGTACCGGCCTGTCGCAGATGCGCGATTTTGGTCGTCAAGCGTTGCATGCAGCGCTTCTTGGCTTTGCCCATCCGATTACTGGCGAAGCCCTGCGCTTTGAAACACCGCTTCCCGACGATATGGCTGGCCTTCTAGCCTTGATGGAGCGTACTGTTTCCGACCGCGCAACTGGCAAAACCCACCCTTCTGGCTAGCTTTTATTTTTGCTATTTCCCCGCGTAATGTTCTGTTTTTGACAGTCTATATGTGCGAAAATTAGAATTATTGAAAAAGAGTTTTGCAAAAAATAGCCTTAATCTAGCCCCGATTAAGTGGTTTATTTCCACTCATGGGAAGTTCGGCAAAGCGCAGCGTGGTAACGTCAAGCGGCGCCAAAGCCGGACAATATGAGTTTGGCCCAGTGGAGAGATCAAGATGGCTGCTAAATCTATGTTTCCGGCGTTAAGCCCAGATGGAAATCTGTCGCGCTACCTCGAGCAAATTCGCGCCTTTCCAATGCTGGAGCCGGGCGAAGAATATATGCTGGCAAAATCATGGAAAGACAAAGGCGATGTCAAAGCAGCGCACAAGCTGGTAACCAGCCATTTGCGGCTTGTGGCCAAAATTGCAATGGGATATCGCGGCTATGGCCTGCCGGTTGCCGATCTGATTTCTGAAGGCAACCTTGGCATGATGCATGCCGTCAAAAAATTTGAACCTGAAAAAGGATTTCGGTTGGCCACCTATGCTATGTGGTGGATCAAAGCAGCAATTCAGGAATATATCTTGCGGTCATGGTCGTTGGTGAAAATCGGCACGACTGCCGGACAAAAGAAACTATTTTTCAATCTGCGCCGTATCAAAGGACAGATCCAAGCGATTGAAGATGGCGATCTTAAGCCAGAACAGGTTACCCAGATTGCCACGCAGCTTGATGTGTCCGAAACCGAAGTGATTTCAATGAATCAACGCATGGCTGGTAATGACCGTTCGTTGAATGTACCGCTTAGCCGCGATGGCGAGGGCAGCGGCGAATGGCAGGATTGGCTTGAAGATGATAGCGTTGACCAGGAAACCAGCTTTGCCGAACAGGAAGAATATGGCGCACGTCGCAATCTGATGGTTGATGCGATGCAGGGGTTAAACCCGCGCGAACAACGCATTCTTGAAGCGCGCAGGCTTGCCGAACCGCCACTTACACTTGAAGATCTAGCTGCCGAATTTAGCGTCAGCCGCGAACGGATTCGCCAGATTGAAGTCCGCGCCTTTGAAAAGCTGCAAAAGGCAGTTCGCGACAAGGCCGAAGAAATGCAGCTATTGCCGCATCACAGCGAAGCCGAGGCCTAGCCTTCAAACGGGTCGCGCACCAGAATCGTATCATCGCGTTCTGGACTTGTTGATAGCAGCGTTACGGGCAATTTGGTCAATTCTTCAACGCGGCGGATATATTTGACCGCATTAGCCGGTAATTCGGCCCAGCTGCGTGCGCCATAGGTGCTGTCTGACCAACCCGGCATTTCTTCATAAATTGGCTTGCAAGCGGCTTGTGCGCCAGCATCTGACGGAAAATAATCCAGTATTTTATCGCTGCCGTCGATCTGATAGCCAACGCATATTTTCAAAATATCGAACCCATCAAGAACATCAAGCTTGGTCAAGGCCATGCCAGTGATACCGGCCACATGACCTGCCTGACGCACCATAACCGCATCAAACCAGCCACAACGCCGCTTACGGCCCGTTACAGTGCCAAATTCACGGCCACGTTCGCCCATACGGTCACCATCGGCGCCAAAATCTTCGGTTGGGAATGGGCCACTGCCAACACGGGTTGTATAGGCCTTGGTGATACCAAGAACAAATCCGATATCGGTTGGGCCGGTACCAGCACCTGTTGCAGCCTGACCAGCCACAGTATTGCTTGAGGTCACAAAAGGATAAGTGCCGTGATCAATATCCAGCATCACGCCTTGGGCGCCTTCAAACAAAACCCGCTTATTGGCAGCGCGCGCATCGGCAAGACAACGCCAGCTCTGGCCAGTATAGGTCAGTAATTCGTCACGCATTGCCAAAAGATCAGCCTTCATCTTGTCAGCATCAGCAAGTGGCTGTTCGGCGGCGGCAAGCCAGACATTGTGATGCGCGGCAAGCGCCACCAGCTTTTCTGTTAAAACATCTTCGGATGCCAGATCACCAAGACGAACCGCACGGCGGGCAACCTTATCCTCATAGGCAGGGCCGATACCGCGACCGGTTGTGCCGATTTTACCAGCACCGCGCAACGCTTCACGCGCCGCATCAACCGCCTGATGAACCGGCAAGATTAAGGCCGCAGATTCAGATACCAAAAGGCTTGCTGGGCTAATCGCTGCGCCCTGACCGCGCAAAATGCCAATTTCTTTTAGCAAATGCGCCGGATCAATAACGACACCATTGCCAATGACCGATAATTTCCCCGACCGGACAATGCCAGAAGGCAAAAGCGATAATTTATATTCAACGCCGTCAATGACAAGCGTATGACCAGCATTATGGCCACCTTGAAATCTGACAACAACATCGGCGCGGCTTGACAGCCAATCGACAATCTTGCCTTTGCCCTCATCACCCCATTGCGCACCAATTACCGCTACATTCGCCATGAAAAACCCTTTGTCCCACCGAGGGGATCGACATCAAGATCGAAAGACAGGGCAGACGCCATGTCGCTGCGCAATTTGCAACGTGTCATGTTCACCTACCTTGAAACCATAGATCATGCCGACGGGCCGCATGAACCGCGGCTGGTTATAGCAGAGTTCACGCGGCAAAGGCAACGGTGCCATGCCAGTGGCATCGGTTAATTTATCAGCCCAGCGCACCAACGATGGCCAGAGCAAGATAGCCGCCTATCCACCAGCGAAAACCGCCGGTTAAATATCAAGTGCGAAATGCAGCGCGTCAGCCCGCACCACCTGATCCAGAGCACGGATTTCAGGCAACATGGTTTTGGGCAAACCGCCATCAATCTCGACAAGGGCAATCGCCTCGCCGCCTGCTTCACGTCGCCCAAGATGGAACGTCGCAATATTGATTCCATGCTTGCCGCAAAGGCTGCCAAGATCACCAATAAAGCCCGGCTTGTCATAGTTGCGAAGATAAAGAAGATGCGGCGGGAAATCTGACTCGACAGCAATATGCTGTACCTCGACAATCCGCGGCTTATTGCCACCGACCAAGGTTCCGGCAATCGTCCGATCACCCGAATTGTGCGAGATGGTCACCCGAAGCAATGTTTCATAATCGCATTGGCGATCATGGCGAACCGTCGATACGGCAATGCCATTTGCCGAAGCAACCGCAGCCGCATTGACCATATTGACCGATTCCATTGCCGGCCCTAAAAGCCCCGCCAATGTTGTCGCCACCACTGGTTCCGGATTTAGCGCCGCTGCTTTGCCGTCAAATTCAATAACCACCGAGGTGATGCCATCGGCTTCAACCTGCCCCAAAAAGCTGCCAAGCAAACCGCCAAGCGCCATATAGGGCTTTAATATCGGGGCTTCTTCGGCTGAAACAGACGCCATGTTCAGGGCGTTGGTAACCGCCCCTTTCATCAGATAATCTGCCATTTGTTCAGCAACTTGAAGTGCCACTTTTTCCTGCGCTTCAATTGTGCTGGCACCAAGATGCGGCGTTGCAATGACATTATCAAAACCAAAAAGCACATTATCTGTGGCTGGCTCTACCTCAAACACATCAAATGCGGCCCCGGCGACATGGCCGCTTTTCAATGCTGCCGCCATCGCCAGCTCGTCAACAAGGCCGCCCCGCGCACAATTGACGATCCGAACACCTTTTTTGGTTTTATTCAACGCGTCGGCGCTGATGATATTGCGAGTCGCATCGGTCAATGGTGTGTGAAGGGTGATAAAATCTGCCCGCGCCAATAATTCATCAAGCCCAAGCTTTTCAATGCCAAGCCGCGTCGCATTTTCCGGACTAAGGAAAGGATCATAACCAACAACCCGCATTTTCAGGCCTTGCGCCCGTTCAGCGACGATCGTTCCGATATTGCCACAGCCAATCAGACCTAAGGTTTTGCCGGTGATTTCGGTTCCCATAAAGCGCGATTTTTCCCATTTGCCAGCTTTGGTCGATTCATTGGCATCGGGAATCTGCCGCGCCAAGGACAGCATTAGGGTGATGGCGTGTTCGGCGGTTGTAACCGAATTGCCATGCGGCGTATTCATCACGATCACACCGCGTTTGGTTGCCGCAGCAATATCGACATTATCCACCCCGATACCGGCACGGCCAACAACTTTTAGATTGGTTGCAGCGTTTAAAATATCGAGCGTGACCTTGGTCGCTGAACGGATCGCCAGCCCATCATAATCGGCAATAATCGCCTTTAGCTCATCCGGCGAAAGGCCCGTTTTGACATCAACATCAATGCCATGTTCCTCGAAAATCGTCGCCGCCCGCGGGCTTAGCTTGTCACTAATCAATACTTTTGGCATGGTCTCATCTCATTCATTATTTGGCCCCAGAAACAGGGCAAAGCGTGGCAATCAAAATTCGCATTAGTGCAGAAATCATATGATGCCGGCACCGCAGGATTGCGGTTGTCTATAAAACAGGTTAAGCGGCAGCCGCGGCAGCCTGCCGGATTTTGGCATAGGCCCAATCCAGCCAAGGCAATAGCGCTTCGACATCACTTGGCTCGACCGTTGGGCCGGCCCAGATCCGAAGCCCGGGAGGTGCATCACGATATGACGCTGCGTCAAGGGCAACCCCCTCTTCCTGCAAGGCTTTTTCAAGCCGCGACGCAACCGTCGCCTTTTCCGCATCATCTAACGCAACAAACCAAGGATCAGTGATCGACAGGGTAATGCCGGTATTTGAAATTGTCGCTGGATCCTGCGCCAAAAACCCAAAATATGGTGTTTTATCGACCCATGATTTGACCGCATCGAGGCTGGCATTTGACCGCGCCATCAAGGCAGACAGCCCACCAATTGATTTGGCCCAATTCAGCGCATCAATTGCATCTTCAATAACCAGCATTGACGGCGTATTGATCGTTGCAGCGCCAAAAATACCTTCATTCAACTTGCCCTTAGCGGTCAAACGGAATAATTTTGGAATTGGCCATGACGGCGTGTAGCTTTCAAGCCGTTCAACCGCCCGTGGTGACAGGATCAACACACCATGTCCGCCCTCACCGCCAAGTGATTTCTGGAAACTAAAGGTCACAACGTCAAGCTTTTGCCACGGCAAATCCATCGCAAAACAGGCAGACGTTGAATCGGCAATGGTCAAACCGGTGCGGTTATCAGGAATCCAGTCACCATTTGGCACTTTGACGCCGGCGGCAGTCCCATTCCATGTGAAAATGACATCATTATTGAAATCGACCGCACGCAGATCAGGCAATTGCCCATAAGGGGCGATGCGCGTGATCGGATCAATTTTCAACTGGCTTACCGCATCAGTAACCCAGTCTTTGCCAAAGGATTCCCACGCCAAAACTTCAACGCCGCGGGCGCCAAGCAGTGACCACATGGCCATTTCAACCGCGCCTGTATCCGAGCCGGGCACAATGCCGATGCGGTAATCATCAGGGATGCCCAAAATCTCGCGGGCAAGGTTCATAGCGGTTTTGATTTTATCTTTTGCAGGTGCTGAACGATGCGACCGACCGGTGCAAGCATCTTCAAGTGCGGCTGGAGACCATCCCGGACGTTTCTTGGTTGGCCCAGAAGAAAAATACGGCATAACCGGACGGTTTGCCGGTTTGGCATATGTTGACATAACACATTCTCGCGCTCAGATTTGGCTATCCGTTGGGGGATAGCGGCCCGCCAAAAGAAGTCGCATATAATGATATCTCAAGTCAACATGAAGCCTGATCAATAGAAGGAAATAAATTCCTATCTATCAACTATCTGTTTTTTATTGTTTTTACTAAGCCTCAGCCGTGATGCGCAAAATTAACGCATCCATTGCCTCGGTTAACAGCGCTTCACTCTCGGCCTCGACCATCACGCGAACCAAAGCTTCGGTTCCTGACGGGCGCACCAGAACACGCCCCTTGCCGTTGAGATTGGCCTCGATATTGGCAAGGTCGGATTGCAGCTTTTGATCCTGAAGAATAGCCGGATTAATCCCGCGTAGATTTTCTAGCCGTTGAGGATTAGGCGAAAAGCTATTGAATAGCTTGCTGGCTTTTTTGCCGCTTGTCTTTAGCAAGGTTAGCATTTGCAATGCTGTCAGCAACCCGTCACCCGATCGTGCAAAATCGGTCATCAACATATGGCCTGACGGCTCGCCGCCAAGATTCAGCCCGTCTTGCCGCATTTTTTCGAGAATATAACGGTCACCAACGGCGACGCGGTGCAAATCAATACCCGCTTTGCCAAGCCTTGTTTCAAGGCCGCGATTGGTCATCACCGTGCCAACAACCGCATTTTTGGCAAGCGTTCCGCGTTCCTGCATGGCAAGGGCAAGACAGCCCAAAATTTGATCGCCATCAATGATTGTACCGGCTTCATCGGCCATGATCAGCCGATCAGCATCACCATCAAGGCAAATCCCTGCATCGGCCCCATGCGCCACCACGGCGGCCGCCATTATCTGCGGATGAACAGCGCCGCAATTTTCATTAATATTGAAACCGTCAGGCGATACCGCCAATGGCACAATTTCGGCACCAAGTTCATAAAGCGTATCTGGCGCAGTGCGATAGGCAGCGCCATTCGCGCAATCAACAACCAGCTTTAACCCATCAAGACGGGTGCGCCCGGGTAAGGTGGATTTGGCAAATTCAACATAGCGGCCAACCGAATCAAGCATCCGGCGGGCGCGGCCCAGATCAGGCGCGTCAGCAAGGGCAATTGAACCCGCCGCCAATGCCGAAATTTCAGACTCGATCTTATCATCAAGCTTGAAACCATCTGGGCCAAACAGCTTGATGCCATTGTCATGATGCGGATTATGGCTGGCCGAGATCATCACACCCAATTCAGCCCGAAGCGAGCGCGTTAAATGCGCCACCGCCGGTGTTGGGATCGGGCCAAGCAACCGGCAATCAAGCCCGATTGAGGTAAAGCCAGCAACCAGTGCCGATTCTAGCATATAGCCTGAAAGCCGCGTATCTTTGCCAATGACAACGATCGGGCGCGCATGGCTAGACCGGTCATTATGATCGGCAAACCAACGACCCGCGGCCAAAGCCAGTCGCACGACGGCTTCGGCAGTCATCGGCCCAGTATTGATGCGCGCACGCACGCCGTCGGTGCCGAATAATCCTGCCATAATCTTCCCCTGTCATTCTGTCGATCACATATGTGCAATCGCATTCGCGGCCAAATGGCTGCCTGTGCTTAGGATAGAATAGCTTGCCCCTATTTCACAAGCATACAAAACAATCCAAAATCAGCTGTCGGTGGCACGCAATGCCGCCTCGACCGCCAGCGCCTGCGCCGTTTCGGCAACATCATGTACGCGGATAATCTGTGCGCCCTGCCGCCATGCCGCTGCTGCCAATGCCAATGAACCGGCAAGCCGCGCCTCGGCCGGTTCGCCAGCTGATATTTTCGCAATTGACGATTTGCGGCTGGCACCAAATAGAACAACGACACCAAGCCCATGAAATAACGATAACCAATTCACCAATTGCAGATTATGGGTCACCGTCTTGCCAAAGCCAAAGCCGGGATCAATGGCAATTGAAGATGCCGGAATGCCAGCGGCAATCGCCGCCGCAACACGCCGTTTCAAAAATTCGTAAATTTCTACCGGCGCAAAATCATAAACCGGATCTTGCTGCATGGTTTCGGGCGTACCCTTCATATGCATCATGACCACCGGCGCACCGCTTGCCGTTGCGGCCGTTATGGCATCTTCGCCTTGCAATGCCGCAACATCATTGATAATCGCGGCACCAGCCGCCGTTGCCCGTGTCATCACCACGGCGTGGCGGGTATCAACCGAGATTAGCAGATCAGCCCGCGCCAGCGCGGTAATGGGCGGCAAAATACGCGCCAGTTCCTGATTACGGCTAACCGGTTCGGCACCCGGGCGGGTTGATTCGCCGCCAATATCGATAATTGACGCCCCTGCTGCTGCCATCGTCTTGCCAGCGGCAATTGCCTTGGCTGGGCCAAGATTAACCCCGCCATCTGAAAAGCTGTCCGGCGTGACATTCAGCACCGCCATCAAATGCGAACGGCCCATATCAAGACCGGCAAAATTTTGCCGCGCTATGGTCAAATTATCAATGGCCTTGCTTGCCATATTCCGATCATCGGCAAGGGCAAAAAGCTGTTCACAGCTCATCCGGCTCGCCACATATCCACCATTGCCATCAGCCATGACAACGTCAAGCTGGCTAAAGCTGGCATGCCCCCCTGCCAATTTATGTTGGCCACTGGATGTGATGATGGGGCGAAGCCATGTCGGCTGGCAAAAAGGCGGCACTTTTGGCGCCGCCTCATAGGCTAATTTAGATGTCGCGTCTGTATTCATCAAAATACAGGCTTAGGCAGGTTCACTGCCCGGCTTTTTGGGCCGACCGGTACCAGGAAGGCCAGTCCGCGATTTGCGTTTTGGCTTTTGATTGATTGGCGTATCCTCGGCATCTTTGCGAACAAGTGTGCCACCTTCAACGATAATCTTGATCTCATTGCCATCAAGCGTTTCATATTCAAGCAAGCCCTGCGCCAGGCGTTCCAGCTCAACATCGTTCTTTTTGAGGATTTTGGTGGCGTCTTTATAGGCCTCATCGACAATCCGGCGGACTTCATTATCAATGATCGACGCGGTTGCATCAGCAACATTCTTTTGTTGCGATACCGACCGGCCAAGGAAGACTTCCTGTTCATCCGCGCTATAGGCCAAAAAGCCCAGCTTTTCGGACATGCCCCATTCAGTCACCATCCGGCGTGCCATATCGGTAACCATCCGGATATCAGATGACGCGCCAGTGGTGATCTTGTCATGACCAAAGATTAAATCTTCGGCAATCCGGCCACCACAGGCCACCCGCAAATCAGCGTGAATTTTGTCACGCGCCAGTGAAATACGATCGCCTTCTGGAAGCCGCATCACCATGCCAAGCGCACGTCCACGCGGAATGATGGTTGCTTTATGGATTGGATCGGATGCAGGGCAATGCAATGCCACAACAGCATGTCCGGCCTCGTGATAGGCCGTCAGGCGCTTTTCCTCGTCAGTCATTACCATCGACCGGCGTTCGGCACCAAGCATGACCTTATCCTTGGCCTCTTCAAATTCGGCCATCGAAACGGTACGGCGACCTTTACGCGCTGCGAGCAATGCCGCCTCATTCACCAGATTGGCGAGATCGGCACCAGAAAAACCGGGGGTACCGCGGGCGATCACGCGCGGCTCGACACCTTCTGATAGTGGTGTTTTGCGCATATGGACTTTCAAGATTTTTTCGCGGCCAATCACATCTGGATTTGGCACAACAACCTGCCGGTCAAAACGGCCCGGGCGAAGCAACGCCGGATCAAGCACATCAGGACGGTTGGTTGCCGCGATCAGGATCACCCCTTCATTCGCCTCAAAACCATCCATTTCAACAAGCATCTGATTCAAGGTCTGTTCGCGTTCGTCATTGCCGCCGCCAAGACCAGCACCACGATGCCGTCCAACCGCGTCAATTTCGTCAATGAAGATGATACATGGCGCATTTTTCTTGCCCTGTTCAAACATATCGCGAACACGGCTGGCACCAACACCAACAAACATTTCAACAAAATCAGAACCAGA
>DFSK01000181.1 GCA_002378605.1 Alphaproteobacteria bacterium UBA3439 | reverse complement strand
CCGACGATCCACCAAGAACCTTGCCACGCGGAATGGCAATGCGTCGATTGCCGCTACTATTTTCGGGTTCGGTTTCAAACATCCAATTCATTGCCGGATTGACCATTGTTTTAATATAGCCAGCCGGAATATGGATCAGCGGGTTAAGATCTTCGCCGCCCGCCTCAAGAAGAACAACATGGCAATTAGGATCAGCACTCAAGCGCGCTGCCAGCACACAACCCGCTGACCCGCCGCCAATGATGATATAATCGGGATGACTTTGACCAGATGACATGATTTAGGCCCTTTAAATAAGACTTGTTATGCCTCGTATCATAAGCGTGAAACCGGCGCAGGCCAGCGCAAAATGTACGATATGACGAAAGGTTGCTTCGCTTATGCGGCGCCGCGCCAAATGACCGGCCTGTTGTCCGGCCACCGCGGGTATCAACATCACTGCCGATAGTAGAAGATTGTCGCCAACCGGGAACCCAGCATGTGAAATGCCAAGCCATAAGGCCACATAGCCAAGCGATAAAAACACCCCAAGAAGCATGGCAAGATCATCTTTTTTGACCCGCATCATCATGAATAGTTGAAGGCTTGGAAAAGAATATATCGTTGTCAGACTGCCAAGAATGCCTGACACAATACCGGCCGGAATGATCAGGCGGTTCATGGATTTTGGCGCTAGCGACCGGTTTTCGAATTGGCGAAGCGGAAAGCTGGATAAAATGGCGTGAAGCGCGATCATCAGCCCAATCAAGATACCAAGAAGACGGCTATCAATCGCCACCATCAATGGCGCGCCAACAAGCATGATGATGGTTGATGTGGTGACCAATGGCCAGAATCGTTTCAAAATGGGCCATTGATTCCGATTCAGCCAAATCTGGTGGATATTTGCAATGGTGATCGGCAGGGCAAGAATTGCCACAATTTCGGGAAGCGGCAGCACAAACAGCATGATTGGCGTGGCAATCAGCGGCAGGCCAAACCCCAATGCTCCTTTGACAAAACAGCCAAGAAGTACAGCCATCAAAACCGCCAGACCATCAGCTGATAAAAAACTATCGATGATCATCGCCGCTTACTTTTTTAAAACCGCCCTTATCAAACCGCCCAAAACAGCGGGGGCATGCTTGGCGTTGCAGTGGGAACAGGCCTAACCCGATGGTAAAGATCATGGCATGACTTTCTTGGTATCGTTGCAAAATAGATAGATTTTAAATCGACGGGTGATTAGGGCAGCTCTATAGATGATCAAGGCGGGTTTTGGTCGCATTTTGCGATTTATATGCACGGTTTACGAAACCAAAACTTAGCATGAAAAGGATTGTCGGTTTAGAAAAATATGCGTAGCGTTACATCCCTAAAATGGGACAGGGCAAAAACGGGTTGTCACTATTTTTGCATGGTGGGTGATGGCTTGGGTTGCGCCGTTTCATGGAGAGCATGCGCAGGTCATGCGCAAATCGTGAAAGTTGTCTATGATCATAGATCGTTATTTCCGGGTTAAATCGTGATGAGCATAGACGTGATCATGCTGATCATCGCCGGTGCGTTTGCTGGTGGTTTTGCCAATGGCCTTGCTGGATTTGGCACGGGCTTGTTTGCGCTTGGCTGGTGGTTGGCGGCAATGCCGCCGCTTGATGCGGTGATAACGGTTGTGATTATGTCGCTTATTGGCGGCGCGCAGGGACTTTATGCGGTTCGCAACGCCATTAATTTTGGCGATCAAATGCGGTTTTTGGTGCCAGCTGCGATCGGCATCATGTTTGGTTATCTGTTTTTGGATGCTGTCAATGTCACAATGCTAAAGCTGCTGGTGGCCAGTTTGCTGATCCTGTTTGGCGGCTTTTTCACCTTTCGGAAAACGCTGCCAAAATTGACAAAACGTTATCTTGCTGCTGATGTTTTTGTCGGGTTTGTTGGCGGGTTATTTGGCATGATGGCGGGGATGTCAGGTGCAATTTTGACGATGGGTTGTTCGCTTTATGATTGGAGCAAGGCGCAGCGCCGCGCCCTAGTCCAGCCATTTAATATGATTGTTCTTGGTGTTGTTTTGGCCTTGATGATGTGGCGCGGGGTTATTGATTCGCGCATATGGCTTATTGTTGCGATCGCCTTTCCCTTTTCGGTGATTGGTACGCAAACGGGTATTATTGTTTTTCGCCGGTTGAATGATCGACAGTTTCAACGATTATTGATATGGTTAATTCTTGCGTCAGGCCTTGTGCTTTTGGGGCGCGAACTCTTTGCCAATATGTCTTCTGGATAGGGAATTATTGGCATTTTTATCAAATGTCATAGGCATGATCGTGCCGCAAATCTGATAAAATATATAAAGGAATGGTTATGAGCGAAGTGCCAATGGGAAGCCGTGATGATGTTTTAGCTGGTGGTGGTACTGGCGGCACAACAAGTTCGCCAATGGCATTTCCGATTCCGGCTGAAGAGCTTGGCACTGTCTCGATTGTTCCAAATGGTTCATTTGAGGCCGGAAGCTATCAAACATTTGTTCTGACCTATATAGCTGGCAAATTTGGGATTGATGATTCCGGATCAATGCGGGTCTGTTTTCGGTTTGCCAGTGATCAAACCCGCCCGCAATTTGAAGATCCCAAGGGGCCGAACTACACCACGATCGAGGCATCAAATAACGCGGTTCTGACCTATCACTATGACCCAAAGGGCAATGTGCGGCCGTGGGACAGAACGCTTTATATCAAGGTTGTTCGCGGCTTTCTGCGCGAAGGTGACAAGATCACCATCACCTTTGGCGACCGGTCAGGCGGATCACCTGGAATGCGGTTGCAAACATTCTGTGAAGATAGTTACGAATTTCATACCTTGATCGACCCGATTGCAACCTATTGCTATCAGCCGATGCCGCTGCAGCCGGTGATCAAGATCATTCCTGGCAAGCCTGACCGCTATTTGGCGGTGGCGCCGACAATCCGCGCGATTGATGAACGCTTTTCGATCAAATTCAAAGGCGAGGATAAATGGGGTAATCCATCCGATCAATGCGACATTCAGCTCTATCCGCGGGCCAGTCATCCGGTTACCGGCTTGCCAGATGTGATCAGCCTGAAACTGGGTGAATTTTTTGGTGTGATTGATGGGTTGTCGGTTGCCAACGCTGCGGATTTGCACATTGATTTTCTGGACGATGCTGGCACGGTGATGTGCCGAACAAACCCGATCAGAATCGAGCCTGCGCCAATATCTCGCCATTTCTGGGGTGATCTTCACGGCCAGTCAGAAGAAACCATTGGCACTGGCAGTGCCGAGGCGTATTTTGCCTTTGCCCGCGATTACGCGTTTGTTGATGCGACTGGCCATCAAGGCAATGATTTTCAGATCACTGGTGATTTCTGGTCACAGCTTGACCAGCTTTGCCAGAAATTTAATGAAGATGGAAAATTTGTTGCCATTCCAGGTTATGAATGGTCAGGCAATACGGGGCTTGGCGGTGATCGGAACATCTATTTTCCGAATGAAGGACGAACCATCCGGCGATCATCGCATGCGCTAGTAAGCGACCATTCGGATATCGACACTGATTGCAATTCGGCCGAAGAATTATTCGCTGC
>DFSK01000061.1:11980-12188 GCA_002378605.1 Alphaproteobacteria bacterium UBA3439 | reverse complement strand
TCAATAATCGAGGAGAGGTGGCTTGGTAAAATCATTGCCAGCCAGATTTTGAGGAGACGAACATGAGTGGTGCAAATAAACACCCCTATCATCTAGTAGAAGCAAGCCCATGGCCCGCAGTCGGGTCGGCCGCCGCCTTTACCGCGGCGATTGGTGCCGTCATGTATATGCATGAGGTTGCCTATGGTGTTGCCGTTTTGGGACTTGG
>DFSK01000061.1:0-11655 GCA_002378605.1 Alphaproteobacteria bacterium UBA3439 | reverse complement strand
GAAGCCGAATATCAAGGGCATCACACACCAATCGTTCAGATTGGTATGCGCTATGGCATGATGCTGTTTATCGCATCAGAGGTCATGTTCTTTGTGGCGTTTTTCTGGGCGTTCTTTGACCGTGCCTTTTATCCGAATGATGGGATATGGCCGCCAGAAGGCATCACAACTTTTGATCCGTTTGATCTGCCCTTGATCAATACGCTGGTACTGCTTTTATCGGGTTGTACGGTGACGTGGGCGCATCACGCATTACAGCATGGAAACCGCAAGGATTTCATGACCGGCCTTGCATTGACAGTTGCACTTGGCGCGATTTTCACCGTCTTGCAGGCGGTTGAATACAGCCATGCTTCATTTGGCTTTACTGATGGCATCTACCCGTCAGTCTTCTATATGGCAACCGGTTTTCATGGCTTCCATGTTCTAGTTGGTACCCTGTTTTTAGCGGTTTGCTGGCTTCGGGGACGGGCTGGCCATTTCACCGCTGAACAGCATTTTGGTTTTGAAGCTGCGGCATGGTATTGGCACTTTGTTGACGTTGTTTGGTTATTCCTGTTCGCTGCCGTTTACTGGTGGGGTGGTTGATCACCAACCGCTGTTTCGGGCATTACGCTCGGCAGTTAATATTGTGAAAAATCGGGGTGCTGGCGCTGGCTTAAACAGGCGTTGGCACCCTTTTTGACATGGCGATGCCATGAGGTATGAAAATGAGATTCCGTCCGTTTCTATGGTTAACGATTGTCTCCCTGCCTGCCTTGTTGGTGTTGGTCGGGCTTGGGTCATGGCAGCTGCAGCGTTTGCAGTGGAAAAATGATCTGATCACCAGTTTTGAGTCGCGTGCGGCGGCGGCGGCAATTGCTGTTCCGGCAGCAGATGCTGGCCTTGATGATGTCGAATTTCGTCGTTTGTCGCTTGATGGCACATTCCAGCATGATCAGGAAGTGTTCCTGACCGGCCGAACCTATGAAGGCAATGCCGGTTTTCATATCGTTACGCCATTCCAGCTTGACGATGGGCGCACCATTCTTATCAATCGCGGTTGGGTGTCTGAAGATTATCGCAATCCGGCAAAGCGTGCTTTTTCGCAAACCACTGGGCGGGTAAGCGTTGCCGGCATTTTGCGGCGGCCCGGCGTCAAAGGATATTTTGTGCCGGAAAACGAACCGGATAATGGCTTTTGGTTTACGCTGGTTCCAAGCCAAATTAATCGGCATCTTGGATTAGGCGAGACAGCGATTAACCAGTTTTATGCTGATGCTGTGCGCACCTCGGATGTTGTGACTTTGCCAATTGCGGCAAAAACGAAATTGAATTTACGCAATGCACATTTAAGCTATGCGATGACATGGTATGGTATTGCCTTGGCCTTGATCGGGGTTTATGTCGCCTTCCATTATCAGGCTGGTCGCTTGCAGTTTGGGCGTCGGCAAGAGGATTAGAGATGGATTATATCAGCACGCGTGGACAAGATGGCCCATTAGGGTTTGAACAAGCACTGCTAAGCGGTCTGGCACGCGATGGCGGCCTTTATCTGCCGGTGGAATGGCCGCGTTTCAGCAAGGCCGAAATTGCCGCGATGAAAGGCCTGTCTTATGCCGAGCTGGCTGGTCGTATCATGGCACCATTTTGTGATGGCGAAATCAGCGAAGCCGAATTGACCGCGATGGCTGGTGACGCCTATGCCGGCTTTGATGATCCGGCGATTGCGCCGCTGGTTAAATTAAACGACGATATCCATATTCTTGAGCTGTTTCACGGCCCGACAATCGCTTTTAAAGATTATGCCATGCAGTTTTTGGCGCGCGCCTTTGACCGCGCTTTGGCGAAAAAGCAACAGCATGCGGTGATTCTGGGGGCAACAAGCGGTGATACAGGCTCGGCCGCACTTGAGGCCTTTCAGGGGCGTGATGCGGTTGATGTGTTCATTTTATTCCCTGATGGCCGTGTTTCGCCGGTGCAACAGCGGCAAATGACATCGGTCATTGCTGATGGCGCTTTTGCGGTTTCGGTAAAGGGCGATTTTGACGATTGTCAGGCGCTTGTCAAAACCTTGTTTAATGATCATCAGTTTCGTGATCAGGTCGGGCTGTCGGCGGTTAATTCAATCAATTGGGCGCGTTTGATGCCGCAGATTGTCTATTATTTTTCATCGGCACTCGCACTTGGCGCGCCTGATCAAAAAGTCGCCTTTTCGGTGCCGACGGGTAATTTTGGAAATGTGTTTGCGGGCTATGCTGCGGTGCAGATGGGTTTGCCTGTCGAACGTTTGATTGTGGCGTCGAACCAGAATGATATTCTGCCACGCTTTTTCGAGGCTGGTACAATGGCGCGTGAAACCGTGGTGCCGTCACTTAGCCCGTCAATGGATATTCAGGTATCAAGTAATTTTGAGCGCTTGCTATTCGAATTGCTTGGCCGTGATGGTGCCAAGACAGCGGCAGTGATGCAGGATTTTGCGGCAAGCGGTCATTTTACCCTTGATGCGGATGTGATGGAACGGGCCTATGCATTATTTTCGGCCTACCGCCTTGATGATGCGGGAACGGTCGCTGAAATTGCGACAACGGCCAAGAATGACGGCATGATTCTTGATCCGCATAGCGCAGTTGGCTTGTCAGCGGCGCGGCGTGCGCATGCCGATGGAACAGTGCCAAAAGATGTGCCGATTATCAGCCTTGCCTGCGCGCATCCGGCAAAATTCGAATCTGCGGTGGAAAAGGCAACAGGCGAAAAGCCGGTTTTGCCGCCACATATGACCGATCTGATGACGCGGCCCGAACAAATGCAGACAATTGATGCCGATGCCGATGCCGTGAAAGCATTGGTTCTGGCGCGAAAGCGAAGCATATGACAACCAGAGTGAGTGAGCTTGCCAACGGGCTGAAAATTGCAACAAGATCAATGCCGCATGCCACCACCTTGTCGGTTGGTATATGGGTCAATGCTGGCGCCCGTGATGAAGGCGATCACGAACAGGGCATTGCCCATATGCTTGAACATATGGCTTTTAAAGGCACGAAACGCCGTGATGCACAGGCCATTGCCACCGAGGTCGAAAATGTTGGCGGCTTTATGAACGCCCATACAAGCCGTGAAGAAACGGCCTATTATTTGCGGCTATTGCCAGAACATATTGATCTTGGTGTTGATATTCTTGCTGATATTCTAACCGAATCAACCTTGCCTGACTTGGAAATTGAACGCGAGCGCGGCGTCATTATTCAGGAAATTGGCCAATCGCTTGATACACCTGATGATCTGGTATTCGATCTATTTTCAGCCGCCTGTTATGACGGTCATACACTTGGACGGCCCATTTTGGGAACGGTAGATAGTGTTTCGGCATTTCGCCAGCAAGATTTGGAAGCGTTTTTGCGGCGTCACTATGGTGCAGGCCAGATGCTTGTTTGTGCTGCTGGATCGGTTGATCATGATGATTTGGTTCAGCGCATTGGCGCGCGGCTTGGCCATATTGGGAATGCCACATCTGCGATACGCCATGCCGCATCATGGACAGGTGGCCGTAAAATGGCCAAGCGCGATCTTGAACAATCGCATATTGTTTTTGGTCTTCCGGCCAAAATCGACACAATGACCGAACGGTTTTCCTTGATGGCGTTATCGACCCTTTATGGCGGCGGCATGTCATCACGATTATTCCAGCAGGTGCGCGAAAAACGCGGACTTTGCTATTCGATTTTTTCATTTTCGTCACTTCATTCCGACGGCGGCAGTTTTTCGGTCTATGCCGGAACATCTGCCAATCAGGTTGATGAAATGCTGGCGGTTTGCGCCGATGAATTGGCCTCGGTCGCAGGTGGCGTGCAAGCCGATGAAGTGGCGCGAGCCAAAGCCCAAATTCGCGCCCATTTATTGATGAGCCGCGAATCGGTTTCAGGCTGCGGCGATGCGTTGGCGCGCCAGATCATGCTATTTGGGCGGCCACAATCTGATGCTGAATTGCTTGCCGCGATTGACGAGATCGACGGACAGAATATCGCCGCAATGGCCGCTAGCCTGATTTCCGGCAATATGCCAGCGATGGCCTGTGTTGGGCCGTCTTTGGCGGTCATGTCGAATGGTGATTTGGCGGCGCGGCTTGCCGCCTAGGCAGTGCCGGCATCGGCGACATAATGCGCCGGATCAATGCCAAGGGTTGCATAGGCCTTCGCCCAGATATCGTCACTTTCAATACCGAATAAAAGATCGTTGCTTGCTGGCAGGTTAAGCCAGATATTGGCTGCCATTTCCTGTTCCAGCTGGCCTGCGTGCCATCCAGCATAGCCAAGCGACACAATCGAATGAACCGGCCCGGTGCCATTGGTAATATCACGAAGGATATTCACGCTTGAGGTCAGGCCAATTTCATGCGTCACGGCAACGCTTTCGGGGCGCATATGATCTTGGGAATGCAGCACAAAACCGCGTGTGCTATCAACTGGCCCGCCAATATAGACGGGCTGGTCGCCATGAAAACGCGGCGCGCCCATTTCCAGCGTTTCACATAAATGCCGAAGGTCAAGCTGGGCTGATCGCTGATTGATCACAACACCCATTGCCGCGCTTTGGTCATGCTGGCACATCATGATGACGCTATGTTGAAAGCGGCTGTCATCAATATGGGGGCTGGCAATCAAAAGCTGACCTTGCAGGCTGGCCGCAGCACCAAAAGATGCGGCATGATGCAAATGATCGTCTGTCTGACTTGTATCTTTTCTGACCGTCATTATTTACACTAGACAGCAAAGCCTTAACAGGTAAAGCAAAACCATTTTCCAAACTGGCCGCAGCTTATGCGTCTATGGATCACATTATGTCAGAACCATCCATATCCACGCCATTATTCACCAAGGGTGATCTGCGCCAAATCAGGCCGGTTTTTCGCCTTTTGGCAAGGTGGTTTCTGGCGCTGTTATTTGTCACGTTTGGAATTGTTTCACCGCTGCATGCCGCCAGCCAATCAAATCCAGCGACGGGCCCTTGGGTTGGTGACCCTGCCTATGGTGAGGTACGACTTGTTTCGGCGGTTTCGGCAATGGGCAAACTGGAAGAATTGCCCTTGGGTCTTGAATTTCGTTTGGCACCCGGGTGGAAAATCTATTGGCGCACCCCTGGTGAGGCCGGATTGCCACCAACGCTTGATCTGCAAATGGCTGGCGGTGCGCCGCTGCAAAGCCAGATCGAATGGCCGGTGCCAAAACGGTTCAACGCCTTTGGATTTGATAATTTCGGCTATGCTGATGCGGTGATTCTGCCGGTTATTGTGCGTGGCCATGACCGCGGCGCAGCGCTTCAGGTTCGCGGGCAGATCGAGGCCCTAGTCTGTTCAGATATCTGTGTTCCGTTGGCAGGTGATCTGCGGCTTGACCTTGCCGATGGGCCAGCTGAGCCATCATCTATGGCGATGGCGATAGCGCAATTTGCAGCCAAGGTGCCGCGCATTGGCGCGCCATCACCAATCAAGATTGAAACAGCATGGCAATCAGGATCGCAACTCAAAATCAGCTTTGCCACCACCAGCCAGCCAATCACCGAAATTTTTGTCGAAGGGCCAGCGGGCATTGCATTTAAAAAGCCGGTTTTTGCCGGTAATATTGCGGTGATTGATCTTGCAGGCGATTTGAAAACGCCGCTTACCGGCCAAAATGTCGATTTAACCGTGATTGCCGGCGATGGTTTTGCCGAACAAAGCATCATTGTGAAAGAGGCGCCCCTTGCCGGATCACTTGTGGCAGATAAGCCAGCGCCAACTGCTGCGGGCGTGATGGTGCAATTCTGGACGGTGATCGCTTTGGCCTTTCTTGGCGGTTTGATCTTGAATTTGATGCCGTGTGTCTTGCCCGTTCTTGCAATCAAGCTGGCGGCGATTATTGAAGCCTCTGGCCAAAGCCGTGGCTTTGTTCGTTTGCGGTTTGGCGCGGGTGCGATGGGGATTTTGTCCAGCTTTGCTATCCTCGCGGCAGGGTTGGCCGCGTTGCGGCTTGCTGGTGGGCAGATCGGCTGGGGGATTCAGTTTCAAAGTCCGGTATTTCTGGCAATGATGCTGCTGGTTCTAGGGCTGTTTACATTGAATATGCTCGACCGGTTTTTTCTGCCGATTCCTGCTTTTTTACAGGCCAGTTTCTGCGGTAATGGCCAAAATGCCAGCGGCCAGACGCGTCCGGCAGTTCTGTTTGGTGATTTTATGGCTGGCATGCTGGCAACCTTGTTGGCAACGCCCTGTTCGGCGCCATTTGTCGGCAGTGCGGTCACTGTGGCGCTTACCGGCGATATGGTGCAGCTCTTTGCCGTGTTTATGGCGATGGGGGCGGGTCTTGCCGCGCCGTGGGGGCTGATCGTCCTATTTCCGGCGCTGGTTGGGTTTCTGCCGCGGCCGGGCCATTGGATGGTCTGGTTAAAACGCGGTTTGGCAGGATTGCTGATCGCAACGATGGTCTGGCTTGGCTGGTTGTTGCAAACGGTGCAAGGCGGGCTGGCGGCGTTACTGTTGCTGGGCTTGATTGGTTTTGTGCTTTTGGCGGTTTTGTTACGTCAAAAAATCGGAATTTTACTGGCGAGTGCCGGTCTTTTTGCGGGATTGGCGTTTTTGCCTGCGCCTGCAATCGTCGCACCACAGGTCAATGGGCTTGTCTGGCAGGTTTGGTCAGATGACGCGAGTGCATCTGCCCGCGCCGAAGGCAAGCTGGTTTTTGTCGATGTGACCGCTGATTGGTGCATCACCTGCAAAGCCAATAAAGCGCTGGTGCTTGAAGCCGCCCCAATAGGCCCGATGCTGGCGGCACTGGTTGAAGATGACAAGCTGGTGATGCTGAAGGCTGACTGGACGCGCCCCGACCCGCGCATTGCGGCATTTCTGGCAAGCCATGACCGGTTTGGTATACCGTTCAATATCATTTACGGCCCCACGGCACCTGAGGGCATTTTGCTTGGTGAATTGCTGCGTGCGGATATGATTGAAAAGGCGCTGATCAAGGCTGGGATGAGTCGCTAAGCGCTTTGTTGGACTTGCATCATCAGGGGCAGCGGTATAAATAGCATTCATCATTCTTTCACCGCATAATTTTCCAATGAAGGCGATCCCATGACCGACGAAATCCCGACCATTGAAGCTGGCCAGAACATTCCAGAGGCGACCATTCACACTAAATCTGAAGATGGCATTGATGCTGTTGAAACAGCTGATTATTTCAAGGATTGCCGCGTTGTCATGTTTGCGCTGCCCGGTGCATTTACCCCAACTTGTTCAGCGCGGCATCTGCCAGGCTATATCGAACATGCCGATAAATTCAAGGCAGCCGGATTTGACAAGATTGCCTGTCTTGCCGTCAATGACGCGCATGTGATGCGGGCTTGGGCCTTGGACAGCAAAGCTGACGGCATTATCGATATGCTTGCTGATCCGCTGGCGGCCTTTTCTGATGCGCTTGGCATTAGCCGTTTTATGGGGCCGGTCATGGGTCGCCGCGCCGCGCGTTGTGCGATGGTAATCGACAATGGCGTTCTGACACATATGTTTATGGAAGAGCCAGCGGCATTTGAAGTATCCAGTGCCGAGCATGTTCTCGCCAATCTCTAACCGGCAAGGGGGCGTGTTGCCCCTTTTGTTTGTTGTTACAACCGGCCTTGCCTGATCAATTTAGGCAATGGCCTCGGCGGCGCTGCGGGCAAGAACGTCACAGCGTTCATTCAGCGGGTTGCCAGCATGCCCCTTTACCCAATGCCACCTTACCTGATGACGGATCACCGCTTGATCAAGCAGCTGCCATAGATCTTGATTGGCAACCGGCTTTTTGGCGGCGGTTTTCCAGCCATTGGCTTTCCAGCGGGGCATCCAATCCTGCACGCCATTCATGACATAACGGCTATCGGTATGTAGATCGACAAGCATCGGACGCGTCACCGCATTCAGCCCCATAATGGCCGCCATCAATTCCATCCGGTTATTGGTTGTGTCGGGCTCGGATCCGGTCAGTTCGCGTTCATTGCCCTGCCATTGCAGGATCGCCGCCCAGCCGCCTGGGCCGGGGTTTGACAAGCAAGACCCATCAGTGTGGATTGTAACCGGTTCTGGAGCATCCTGTGGCATTTAAAGGCTCCTATAACGGCAAGGGATGAAAAAAATTGTGGGGCAATGCGCAATCATTGGATATTTTGCTCCCACCTAGTCAAACCCATAGGCACCAACACCGGAAACCGATTGGTGAAACCGCAGGATTGACCAATATTCCATCGGGTCTTTCGGGCTGACAAGCGCATCTTTTGGCGTATGAAGCCAGTCATATAGGCGGGTCAGGAAAAACCGCATGGCCGAACCCGCCGCCAAGACCGGAATGGCGGCAATTTCGGCATCTGACAAAGGCCGTACCGCCTGATAGCCGCGAATCAGCGACCGTGATTTGGTCATGTTAAAGCTGCCGTCAGCCTCAAAACACCAAGAATTCAGGCAAATCCCAATGTCATAGGCAAGAATATCATCACAGGCGAAATAGAAATCAATCAAGCCGGTTAACTGATCACCAATGAACAAGACATTATTGGGAAAAAGATCGGCATGAATGACGCCTTGCGGTAAATCTTGCGGCCATGCTGCCAGAATCGAACTAAGCCGCGTTTGTGCCATCGCTTGCATTGATGGGGCAATTTCATCGGCGCGGGCGCCAACACTGTCTAAAAGCGGCTGCCATGATTGAGGGCCAAGCGCGTTTGGGCGGCGACGGGTTACGCCGCTGGCATGGAGGTGCATTTCGGCAAGGCTGGTACCAAGGGCGCGGCATTTTTCGCGGTTAGGATAGCGTGAGGATGTGCCGTCAAGAAATGAAAATACGGCACATGGCCGTCCCATCAATTCCTGTAAAATGCTGCCGTCACGCGCGGCAACCGGCAAGGGGCAGCTCATGCCCTTACTGGCAAGATGGGTCATGACTTCCATGAAAAATGGCAAATCATCAGCCTCAACGCGCTTTTCATAAAGCGTCAAAATATAATGCGCCTTGTCGGTTCGCAAAAGATAGTTTGAGTTTTCAACACCTTCGGCAATACCAGCAAAGCTAAGCACATTGCCAAGATCATAGGCTGATAGAAACGCAGCCAATGTCAGATCATCTACTGTTGTATAAACCGCCATGAAACCTCTAGCTTGCTAAAATGGCCGGTAATTTGAAATTCACCGTTTCGCGGATCTTGCCATGCTCGCTAACGTCAATCTGATAGCGTTGGCGCAGCGCCGCAACAACATCTTCAACCAATGTTTCAGGTGCCGACGCGCCCGCCGACAGGCCAATATGATCAGCCGCATCAACAAGTGACCAATCAATCGCATCTTTATCAGCAATCAAAAAGGCCTCTTTAGCGCCAGCAAGCTTAGCAACTTCGACAAGCCGCTTTGAATTTGACGAATTTTCAGCCCCAATCACCAGCATCAGATCAACCGTACCGGCAATATCCTTGACTGCCTTTTGCCGATTGGTTGTCGCATAGCAGATATCTTCACCGCGCGGGCCAGATATAGCGGGAAAGCGGAATTGCAGAACCGAAATAATCTCGGCTGTGTCATCGACTGACAAGGTTGTCTGTGTGGCAAAGGCAAGGTCGGCGCCTTCGGGCGGGGTGACATGCCGTGCATCATCAACCGTTTCGATTAAGGTGACTTCATCGGGATTCACCTGACCCATTGTGCCTTCGACTTCGGGATGGCCAGCATGACCAATCAATAGAATGTGACGGTGGTTATCGGCATGGCGCCGCGTTTCGATATGGACTTTGGTTACCAATGGGCAGGTGGCATCAACGGCAATCATGTTGCGGCGTTCGGCCTCGTCGACAACGGCACGAGCAACGCCATGCGCGGAAAAGACAACCGGTGCATCGGCTGGCACTTCATCAAGCTCATCAACAAAAACGGCGCCTTGTGCGGCCAGCCCGTCAACGACCGTTTTATTATGCACGATCTCATGGCGCACATAGACTGGTGCCCCGAATTTTTCCAAGGCGACCTCAACAATGCGAACGGCACGATCGACGCCAGCACAAAAACCGCGAGGGGCGGCGATGGTCAGTTTTTTACGACTTGTTTTCATAAGTATTGTTGTTGCCCGTTTCCTGTGTTTAGGTCAATTGCTGTTAAGGAAAAAAAGCTTTATGTTGGACCTATGAAACAAATGTCATTAATGGCCTTGATTGGCTGCTCGGTTCTTTTGGCTGGTTGTGCCAGCCAAAGTGAGGTGGTTTTTTGCCCAACGATAAGCGCGCCCGAAGAAGGTGCGCGTTCCTTTGTGCGGTCGGATAATACCAAACAGATTTTTGATATTCGCCTTAACGGGGTGAATGCTGTCTGTACGCAGCATAATTCAGGCGGCACGATGGTGGCGTTGAGTGTTGGGCTGAAGATAAAGCGTTCGCTGGCAGAGGGTGAGGCAAATGATGTCATTGCGGTGCCGATGATGTCGGCAATCGTCGATGCCAATCAAACGGTCATAGATAATCAAGAATTTGGTTATCGGGTTGGCTTTGACAAAGGTAGTGACCGTAAATTTCCAGTTGCCGAAATCGAACAGCTTGTTCCGGCTGATGCGCGGCTGGTCATCAGCCTTCGGCCAGCCTATTAGGTTTTTACCGAGAAAAATACCGCATAAAAAACGCCCGTTCAGGCGAACAGGCGTTTAATGGTAGGTCATTGAAGACCTTAATTCAGTTTTTCAATCTCGGCAGCGGCACTATCGACAAGGGCAAGACTGGCCTTATCATCTAGATTGCTGGTGATGATTTCAGTTGCTGTGGCGACGGCCAAGGCAGCGGCCCGCTCGCGCAGTTCGGCAACCATGCTCGCTTCGGCAGCCTTGATCTTGGCATCAGCCTGCTGTTCGCGGCGTTTGACCGCAGCAACGGCATTTTTTTCGGCTGTTTCACGAATGCGCTGGGCAGTCGCTTCGGCTGATTGCAAAATGGCTTTTGCTTCTTCAGCCGCTTCGCGATGAAGCCGCTGATAAGATTGCAGCTCTTCAAGCGCCGCATCCCGCAATGCAGATGCTTCCTTTAGCTCACTGCTGATTTTCTCTGAACGCTCATCAAGCATGGCGCCAATAGCGCTGCCCGCTTTGCGCCAGACAAGGGCAACAAAGACGATAAAGCCAACCGCTACCCATACCGATTCAAGAACGAGTCCCTGTTCCATCAGTTTGTCTCCTGCTTGGCGAGTTTCGTCGCGATTGTTGATGCGGTTTTAGTGGCCTGCGCATTGCTGGTTTTAATCCCGGCAAGCGTCGCAACCGCTGCCATCGCAGCTTCAGCAGCAACATCATTCAGATTAGCCATTGCACTTGTTTTGGCTTCGGCAAGTTTCGCTTCGGCAGCGCCAACTTTTTCCGCCAGCTTCTGAGCGATTTTTGCATCAGCGGCTTCGGCTTTTTTCGTGGCTTCCATTGCGGCTTGCTTGGCAAAATCAGCAGCTTCAATACGGGCCTTTTCGAGATCACTCTCATAATCGGCACGAATTTTGGCGGCATCGGTGCTTGCTGCGCGGGCTTTTTCAAGATCGCCATCCAATGTCTGGCGACGTTCTTCAAGAACAGCACCAATGCGTGGCGTTACGATCTTGGCCATAACCAGATAGCCTGCACCAAAAAGCACAACCAGCCAGAACAGCTGTGATGGCCA
>DFSK01000093.1 GCA_002378605.1 Alphaproteobacteria bacterium UBA3439 | reverse complement strand
AATAATGCAGGCACATCGCAACGCGGCCCGTTTCTCGAAGTAAGCGATGAAGTTTGGCAAGATGATCTTGATCTGAAATTATTTTCCGCAATCCGGCTTAGCCGTTTGGTGATTCCGGGCATGCGGGAACGCAAATGGGGTCGTATCATCAATGTTTTGAATCTTGGCGCAAAAGCCCCGAATGCAGGCGGCGCACCAACCGCCGTCAGCCGTGCCGCGGGCATGGCCTTGACCAAGGTTCTGGCAAATGAAAATGCTGGTTTTAATATTCTGGTCAATGGTCTTCTTGTTGGCCGCATCCGCAGCGATCAATGGGAAAAGCGACATGCCGCCGACCCGCGCGGCCTGTCCCTTGAAGAATGGTATGCTGATGCTGCTCAAGGCTTGAATATCGGGCGGTTTGGCACGGCCGAAGAATTTGCCAATATGGCAACATTTCTGGCCTCAGATGCCGGATCCTATATCAATGGAACGGCAATCAATGTCGATGGTGGCAGCTCGCCAGTCGTCTAGCCCCAAAAAAAGCCCCTAAAAAAGGCCCCCAAAAAAGGCTAGGGCGAAAGGCCAGTGCGAAACCGGTTTGTTTCAGGTTGCGCTGGCCTTTTGCCGAACGCGTTCACGGTGAAAGGCGTAACCGCCCATGCCAATCACGATACAGCTTCCCAAAATTGTCATTTGATCAGGCAAATTTCCAAAAAGCAGAAACCCGAATAAAATCGCCCAAATCATGCCGGTATAGCGAAATGGCGCAACAAAGCTAATATCCCCATTGCGCATGGCCATGACGGCAAATGAATATCCGCAAGTAATGGCGATCGCAGCCACAATCACAATCATGCCCATTGACCAGGATATGGGCGTCCAGCCCGTTGTCACGGTCATGGCTCCGCCAAACAGAAAAATCGGAATGGCCGACACAAAGGCAACAAATAGCGATGGCACCGACCGGTCAAGACGCCGCGTAATTGCATCGCGCAACGTGATAAACCCAACTGCAACCAGTGCCAGAACAGCATATTCGTTAAAACCATCACTTCCCGGGCGGATGATGATTAAAACGCCGATAAAACCAACCAGAATGGCGCTCCACCGACGCCAGCCAACCGCCTCGCCAAAAAATACCGCAGCAAACATCGTCACGGTCAGCGGCAATGATTGCAAAATGGCGGTAATATTGGCTAACGGCATATGCGCCAAAGCGGTTAGAAACAACATTGTCGAGGCAAGCTCGGCAAAAGCACGAACGAGAATCACCCGCCAATTTCGCCAATCGATGCGGATAAACAGGCTTTTGCGAAAATAGGCGATCACCGCAAGAAGCGGAACCGACACAAGCCCGCGCATGAAAATGCCCTGCTCAACCGAAATTGTCTGAAACAGAAATTTCATCAAGGCATCATTCCCAATGAATGACAGCATGCTGACCGCCATAAAAATGGCACCAAAAACATTATCCGTTAATTTCATAATCGGTTTCACCCAATGGCGGTTGCAATTGCAACATGATGATCATGACCGCCCGTTCGCTATGTCGAAATCTTATCGACTATCTGCTTATGCGCTTGAATTTTCGCGAAAACAACAAGAAACCATATCAGAACTCACCGCGAAATTTGCAAAAATCACGCGCTATTCTTATCGATAATGCAAAAGTTCTTTTCCAATTACCCCCTGCAAAAACAACTTAAAAAGCCTAAGATAATGTTCGTTGAAGGGTTATTGGTTTTCTGCCGGTGATCGTCATTCACACCAAGATTTTTGAAAACGCTGAAAAAGCCTTTTGGCTTTGGCAAAGCTGGAGTTCTTTGATGTCAATCCGTCCTGTTAAAATGTCAAGCGAAGCACGCCCAACAACCGAAGGGGCTGGCGTCCATCTTCACCGCATCTTTGGATTTGGCGACACCAAACCATTTGACCCTTTTTTGATGATGGATGATTTCCGCAATGATGATCCACAGCTTTACAAAAACGGGTTTCCGTGGCACCCGCATCGCGGCATCGAGACCATCACCTATGTTTTAAAAGGCACAGTTGATCATGGCGACAGCCTAGGCAATGTCGGCACGCTTGGTGGCGGCGATATTCAATGGATGACCGCCGGATCGGGCATCATTCATCAAGAAATGCCAAAAGGCGATAAGGATGGCGCCATGCATGGCTTTCAACTATGGGCCAATCTGCCATCATCGCAAAAAATGACAACACCGCGCTATCAAGATATCAAGTCGCAGGAAATTTCCGAGATGCTTGATGATGATGGCAGTAAAATTCGCATCATTGCCGGAAATTACCGTGGCTATAAAGGGCCGGTTGACGGCATTGCCGCTGATCCGCAATATCTGGATATCACCCTTCCCCCGCGTTGTTTCAAGCGATTTCCGTTTGATACGCGGCGACAGGGCTTTGCCTATATTTTTGAGGGTAGCGCGCGCTTCAAAGATGCATCAAACCCGTTTGGCGTCAAGGTCGAGAAAGAGTTTCAGGGCGAAGAGCTGGAAATTCGTGATTTGTCGGGCAATCGCACATTGGTGGTTTTTGGTGCCGGTGATGAGGTTGCCGTCACCTCAGGCGATGAAGGCGTTCGGTTCCTGCTGATTTCGGGCGCGCCACTCCGCGAGCCTGTTGCATGGCATGGGCCAATTGTGATGAACACACAGGCCGAGTTACAAACTGCTATGCGCGAGTTAAACAATGGTACCTTTATCAAAACAGGTGCCGCTGGCTGGTAGGCAAGCACGGCTTGAAAACGGGTCATGCAGGATTATGACCCGCATTGAACAGACATCATAGATCGGGCAAATTCGATGCGTAAAATTCAATCCCAAGGGGTTCATCACGTCACTTTGGTTGGTGCAGACCGCCAGACATCCATTGATTTTTGGGATGGCGTTCTTGGTATGCCTTTTGTGTTTGAACAGCCAAACCTGGACAATCCGAATGAAGGCCATCTGTATTTTGACCCGGGCGATGGCCGTTTAATCACCGTTTTCACCGATGAGACCCGCACCGCAAAAATGACCCGCCTTCCCCAGAATCCCGGTCAGGTGCATCACATTGCCTTTGCCGTGTCTCAGGCAAGTTTCTGGCAAGCGGTTGACCGGCTTGACCAACGCAAGGTCAAACATTCAGGGCCCAAAGACCGTGGCTTTATGGATTCGATCTATTTTCGCGACCCGCTAGGCCTGTTGATTGAATTGGCATCATACCGGTTTGAACCGCCAGCAGGTGCGACCCATACTGATGTCTTGACCGCAGCGCATCATATCCGCGTTGCCGCTGGGGCTGCAACGATTGACCAAAATCATATTGCCGATGCAGTTGAACAAATTGCCCATGCCAAGGCGCAATCATTGTCATCAGACCGCAGCGCCAAAAACCCGTTTTAGGCATTTTGGATGATCTGCACCGCACCATAAATCGCATTATCAATGGTTGGTCTTATCAATCGTCAGGCTTATCTTTGGCCGGTTTTTGCTGTACCGATCTATTATGGGCACGCGCAAATTGGCGGCCCGTGCGAAGCGCATCAATCCCCATTTTGCCATGAAGCTGGTCAACCGCCGCTTCAAGCCGGTTGCGCTTATCATCATCACCGCCTTCAAGATCAAAAAGCCGCGCCTCAGAAGGTTCGCCAAGATTATCAACACCAATTCCTATTAATCTGTATGAATTCGTTTTTTTAATTTCTGGACGCAAAAGTTCACGGCCAATATCAAACAGATGATAGGCCTTGTCGATCCGGCTTGTCACGGTTCGGCTTCGGCTGATAATTTGGTGGTTTGACCGCTTTAATTTAAGCGTCACTGTACTGCCTGCCAGCTGCTTTGCTTTCAACCGTGCCGACAGTTTCTGGCATAGAAATTCAAGCTCGGTTTCCAGCGCGGCAAGATCGGACAGATCTTTGGCAAAGGTGGTTTCATTTGAAATTGATTTTGTTTCGCGTTCGCTTACGACAGGGCGCGGGTCAATGCCCTTGGCAAGATTCATCACCGTTATTGTTTGGCTGCCAAGCGCAGCTGAAAGCGCTTTTGGATCGCCCTCAGCCAGATCATGGCAGGTAAAAACACCAATCGCATTCAGTCGTGCGATTGCCGATTTGCCAACCCCATACAAAACCGAAACTGGCTGCGGGGCAAGCCATGCCGCCGCTTCGCGCGTGCCAATAACAAAAAACCCGTCAGGCTTATCACGGTCAGATGCCATTTTGGCAAGCGATTTTGTGCCACTCAGCCCAACCGAAACCGAAATGCCAACATCACGTTTGATTTCCTGTTGAAGCCGGTGCAACGCTTCGGCCGGACTGGCACGATGCAGCTTTTGCGTACCAGCAAGATCAAGAAAGGCCTCATCAATTGACAATGGCTGCACCAATGGTGTCAAAGACAGCATTTTGTCACGAACCTGCTGGCCAATATCAACGTAACGGCTCATTCTTGGCCGGATCACCACCGCATCAGGGCATTTTTTCAAGGCTTGCCATGCTGGCATTGCCGACCGTACACCGAATTGACGGGCGATATAGCATGCCGCCGCAACAACCCCGCGATCACCACCACCAACAATCACTGGTCGATCGGCAAGCGCCGGATTATCCAGCTTTTCAACCGACGCAAAAAAGGCATCGCAATCAATATGCGCAATGGTCAGGTTGAATAGATCAGGATGGGTGCGAATATGGTTTGACTGGCAAGACGGACAGGCGGTTAACGGCACCGCGCTGCCAACATGCCCAGCTGTTCCACAATTGCGGCACAGCATGGCATAGGCTTCGGTTTCGTGAAGACCGGCCATGTTGCCAGCACTCCTCCTTTTGCCAGAGTTAGTTTCTATTCTGGCGTTTTTGAGTCAATCTTCATCACAAGGCCAATGCCCAGCTATCCCCTAGCTAAAGGTGACGGCGCGTGCATATTGATCTGGCACTGATGACGTGCTGCGAAGCGCCTTTGCCGCGCGCCATGTCCAATGCGGATCTCGCAAAAACTCACGCGCCAAGGCAACCATATCGGCCTGTCCAGTGCGGATAATCGTTTCAGCCTGAATTGGGTCGGTAATCATCCCAACAGCGATGATCGGCATTGCCACCTCATCACGGATCTGTTTGGCAAGATCGGTCTGATAACCA
>DFSK01000041.1 GCA_002378605.1 Alphaproteobacteria bacterium UBA3439 | reverse complement strand
CCTGATTTATGCGCTGGCTTGTTGATGGAAAGCGTTGGTTTTTCGCTGGCATCCAAAGCGCCATCGCCAAGGCCAAGCTGATCGGCAAGCACCCGCGTTTTGACCTGTTCAATGGCGCCATCGTCAAGGTCGCCAAGCTGGAATGGCCCATAGGAAATCCGGATCAGACGGCTGACCTTATGCCCTAGATATTCCATGATGCGGCGAATCTCGCGGTTCTTGCCTTCACGGATGGCAACAGTAAGCCACGCATTGCTTGCCATTTGCCGGTCAAGCTTTGCGATCACCTGCCCATAGCGGATGCCGTCAATGGTAACACCATCGGCGAGCGCGGCAAGTTGGGACTCATTAATTTGACCTTGGGCACGAACCCGATATTTGCGGCTCCAGCCGGTTGAGGGCAGTTCCAGATGGCGAGCAAGATCACCATCATTTGTCATGAGCAGCAAGCCTTCTGAATCAAGGTCAAGGCGACCAACCGTCATCAGGCGTGGTAAATCTTGCGGCAGATGGTCAAAAATTGTTTCGCGGTTTTGCTCATCACGGTCGCTGACCACCAGACCGCGTGGTTTGTAATAGCGCCATAATCCGGCAGGTTCGCGCCCGGGCAAAGGCTTGCCATCAATGGTGATTTTGTCGCGTGCGCCGACATTCAGCGCCGGGCTGGAAATCACCTCACCATTGACGGTGACGCGCCCATCAAGAATGCGTGCCTCGGCTTCGCGGCGTGAACAGATGCCTGCGCGGGCAATGCGTTTGGCAATGCGCTCGGACTCGGCTTGCTGGTCTAATGTAAAGCTTTGTTTTGTCATCTGCTTGGATGTAGCCCGAAATCCACGCCTTGGCAAATACCAATCTATAGCGATGGCTATTTCTGCTTGGTAAAGTCGGTCATATATGCCACCAAGGAAGGCATGAAAATGAAAGGCCATATGGATAAAGTTCTGGCGGCGGCGGCGGCAGCGGCCACGGCTGGCGAAGTGCCGGTTGCTGCCGCGATCACTGATGCGAAGGGCGATTTAATCGCGCTCGCAGAAAACCGTATGGTTCGGGATGGTAACGCGCTTCATCATGCTGAAATTCTGGCAATCGAGGCGGCAATGGCCGCCACGGGCCAGTCGCGCCTTGATGGTTATGATTTATGGGTTTCGCTCGAGCCTTGTACGATGTGCGCGGGGGCGATTGCGCATGCCAGATTGCGGCGCGTTTATTTTGCCGCCCATGATGAAAAGGCGGGGGCGGTTGAGTCGGGTGTCAGATTTTTTGACAATGCGTCCTGTCATCACCGGCCGGAGATTTATGGCGGTATTGGCGCTGCTGAAGCCCGCGCTATGCTTCAAGAATTTTTTGCCAAACGCCGCTAGATCTTGGCGATATCGCTGCGGTAAAATCCGCCCTGCCAATCGATCTTTGCAACGCCATCATAGGCATTGCGCCGCGCCGATTCTGCATCATCACCAAGCGCGGTCACGGCTAAAACCCGCCCACCAACCGCAATCAAATCGCCATTTTCAGCAAGCGCGGTTCCAGCATGAAACACGTTGCAATCTGGCACCGTTTCAGCGGCGTCAATCGCACGGATCACACTGCCTTTTTCATAGCTTCCCGGATAGCCCTTGCTGGCCATCACGACAGTCACCGCTGCGCGCGGATCCCAGCGCATATCAAAATGATGCAGGCTGGCATTGGTTGTGGCCAGCATCGCGCTGACAATATCGGTTCTTAGTCGAGGCAGGATCACTTGCGCTTCAGGGTCGCCAAAGCGGCAGTTAAATTCAATGACCTGCGGGCCGTCTTCAGTAAGCATAAGACCGACATAAAGCACGCCGCGATAGGGCGTGCCTTCGGCTGCCATGCCGCGAACCACTGGCCCGACCACCTCTTGCATCACCTGTTCTTCAAGCGCTTTATCAAGCCGGGGTGCCGGTGAAATGGCGCCCATGCCGCCCGTATTGGGTCCTTGATCATTATCATAGGCGCGTTTGTGATCTTGAGCGGTTGCCATTAAAATTGCCGAATCGCCATCAAGAAGCGCAAAAAGTGACGCTTCGGGGCCGCGAATGCGCTGTTCAATCACCAGCCGTTTGCTCGAATCACCAAATTGACCATCAAGCATCGATTTTGCTGCTGCTTTGGCCGTGTCGGCATCATCGGCAACCACCACGCCTTTGCCAGCGGCAAGCCCATCTGCCTTAATCACGCAAAAGCCGCCAAGCTGGTCGATATGCTGGCAGGCGGCGGCATAGTCGCTAACCGGAAAATAAGCTGGCTGCGGAACATTGTGACGCGCACAAAAGGCGCGGGCAAATTCCTTTGATCCTTCAAGCTGGGCAGCGGCGGCGCTGGGGCCAAAGGCGGTTATGCCAAGGCTGGCAAGCCGATCAGCCAACCCATCAACAAGTGGCACTTCAGGGCCAATCACCACAAGGTCGGCAGATATTTCGACAGCAAGCTTGCATAGACCATCAAGATCATCGGCCGCCACTGGCCGCATGTCACCATATGGCGCCATGCCCGGATTGCCGGGTGCAATCACCAAACGGCTGGTGAGTGGCGAATCCGCGAGTGACCAGGCAAGCGCATGTTCGCGCCCCCCACTGCCAATTAGTAAAATATTCATCGAACCATCCTTTGGTGTTGCGGCTTGGTCAATATGGCATAATATGGGTTCATCATGGAAGAGGGCGATCAGCAAAACAGCGGCGATAACGCGCCCTATTTAACAATTAGCGAACTCTCAAGAGCGGTAAAGACAACTGTTGAGACGGCTTTTGAATATGTGCGAGTCCGCGCCGAAATTTCGCGCCCCAATAAAGCCCCGTCAGGCCATCTTTATTTTACCTTAAAAGATGATCGTTCCACCCTTGCAGCGGTGTGCTGGAAAACCATGACAGCCAATCTCGCGGTGCAGCCCGAAGAAGGGCTTGAGGTGATTGCCACTGGCCGCCTTACCACCTTTGCCGGTCAGTCAAAATATCAGATCATTGTCAGCCAGATCGAAGTTGCCGGTGAAGGCGCATTGCTAAAACAGCTTGAAGATCGCCGCCGGATGCTGGCAGCCGAAGGCCTGTTTGACCAAGAGCGCAAGAAAAAAATTCCGAAAATGCCAACAACCATTGGCGTTGTAACAAGTCCGACTGGCGCGGTTATCCGGGATATTTTGCACCGGCTCCAAGACCGGTTCGGCGTTCATGTGATGATTTGGGGAACATTGGTTCAAGGCCGTGATGCGGCGGCGCAGGTTGCCGCCGCCATTCGCGGTTTTGACGCAATGCCCGAAGATGGCCCTTTGCCGCGCCCGGATGTGTTGATTATCGCGCGTGGCGGGGGTGCATTAGAAGATCTATGGGCCTTTAATGAAGAAGTGGTTGTGCGGGCTGTCGCTGAATGCCGTATTCCGGTGATTTCGGCCATCGGCCATGAAACCGATACCACTTTGATTGATTTTGCGGCCGATTTACGCGCCCCGACACCAACCGCGGCAGCCGAGCTTGCTGTGCCGGTCAAAACCGATCTTGCGGCCTATCTAAGCGAAGTGAATGCGCGTTTGATGCGGGCAACAGCGCGCAAGCTTGAAAATGCTGGCCAGCAAACAGCGCTGGCGGCGCGTGGCCTTGTTGATCCGGCTGATTTGATCCAGCGGCGAGCGCAAGCGCTTGATTATGCGCTTGGCGGGCTGTTTCGCGGACTTGATCGGTGGCTGTCGGCGCGGGCCTTGCGGCTGTCGGGTCTGGCTGGTCGGTTACGGCCGCCTGAAATCAAACTTGCCGAAGCCAGCGGACGTTTGTCGCAGATCGGCCAACGCTTTGACCAGCATTTTGCCACCGGCCTTATCCACCGTCAGCAAAGGCTCGATAATCTTGTTAAATTGCTCGATGCCAATTCTTTCGAGCGCGTCCTTGATCGTGGCTTTGCACTTGTCACTGATGCCACCGGTGCGCCGATCAAACGCGCAGCGGCAGCGCCAGATCAGGCCAATGTCATGATCCGTTTTGCCGATGGGACGCGTGGGGCTGTTTTGGGTGGCGATAGCAGTGGCCTGATACCACAGCCGGTTAAGGCCAAATCAAAACCGGCGCGAAAACCGGCGCACAAACCGGCAGGCGACGACCGGCAGGACAAGCTATTTTAGCTAGATATTTTTTCCCCAGCGGCGATGCGGCCAAAACCATTGTTCGGGGGTGGCGCGAATCCAGCTTTCAATTTCGCGGTTGATTTCGGTTGCCAATGCCAGAACTGCAGCATCATCTGCCGTGTCGGGCAAGGTAATTGGCGGTGAAATCGTCACCTGAAACCGGCAAGCGCCAAGCCGTTCGGTTCGCATATAAAATAGCGGCACCTGTTTTTTGACGGCGATTTTAATATGGCTGATCGAGGTGCGGGCGGAATGCCCAAAAAAGGGAACCGATACACCCTCACGAAGCTGTTGATCGACAAGGAGGCACATCATCTGCCCTTTGCGAAGCGCGGTGACCATGCCAAGCGCGGCCTCGCGGCCCTTGCGGTAAATATCGCCGCCATAGGTTTCCTGCCGCCGATGCAAAAGGCCAGACAAAAGCGGATTATTTAATGGCCGGTAAATTGCCGCCACTTTTTTGCCAGTCGACAACGCCGCAAAGGGGCCAAATTCCCAATTGCCGATATGCGCGCCAATCAAAAAGCCGCCGCCATCAAGCGCCTTTAGATGATCAAGCCCGACAAATTCAACCCAGCCCTTATCGACAATTGAATTGATATGCGGATATTCGCCAACGACCCGTCCCAGATTGTGCCACATTGCCCGTAAAATTTGGTCTTTTTCAGCATCATCAAGATCTGGCATGGCATGGTTAAGATTGCGAAGGGCGCGGCTATGCCACGGCGTCAATGGCGCCATAATCCGCAAAAAGCCGCCCATTGCGGCACTCGCAAAGCGCACTGGCAGCAAACGGGCAAAATAGAAAAGGCCAAAGCCAAACAGGGCTTCAAGCGGCCAGCGAATAATTTGCCGAAACAGCTTTTGCAAAATATGACCAGCCGAAAATGCCATCTTGGTCAGGCCCCTTTTTCGGCGATGATTGCAATGATGGCATCAAGTAACGCATCAGCCGCGTCAAGATCAAGCGATACGGGCAAAAACCCGACCCGTTCCCGCCAATCGGCGGGGAGGCGAACCCAATCCTTTTTTGTGGTGATCAGCGCGGCACCAAGGCGGGCCGCATCTTCTTGCAGCCTGACCAGATCAGCTTCGCTATAGGGGTGGTGATCAGCAAATGCCAGGCTGCGAACAAGATTTGCCCCAGCCGTCTTCAAGGTGGCAAAAAACCGATTTGGCCGGCCAATGCCGGCAAAACCCATAACAGGATTGCCGTCAAGCGCGTCGATAATGCTTTGATCAGCTGTCAGATGACCAGCAAAGACGGGCATATGGGGCTGTAGCTTTGGCGTGATATTGGTATCATCATGGCCATTAATAATGGCAGCATTGATGGTTTTGACGCCGTTTTGAAATCCGATGCGAAGCGGGCCTGCGGGGATCAGCCAGCCATTGCCAATGCCAACAGCGCCGTCAAACACTCCAATAGCAAAATCTTTGGCGATATAGGGGTGCTGCAAACCATCATCCATTAAAATCACATCATGGCTGCCATTTGCCGCGATCATCGCGGCGCCGGCAACCCGATCGCGCGCCACCAAAACATCACGGCTTTCGGCAAGCATTAAGGCCTCATCGCCAACTTGGTTTGCATGGTGAAGGCTGGTATCAACCCACAGCGGTCGCTTTGCTGTTCCGCCATAGCCGCGAATTAAAATGGCCGGTTTATGACCGCGCGCTAGCAGCTGGTCATATAAAAAGGCGGTAACTGGCGTTTTACCAGTGCCGCCAGCGCTAAGATTGCCAATACAGATAATTGGTAATGCCGCATTTGTTTCATGTGCCAAGGCATTGCGAATGACGGTTGCGCCTGCCCACAAGCCTGCAAACGGCAGCAGCAGCACGGCCAGCAATCCACGGTTTGTCCAGAAATCAGGCGTTTTTATCATGGCTTAGTCTTGATCATTTCTTGGTCTTGACTGGTTGTTTCATTGTTTCTAGCACAATTTTCCGCGCGGCGATGTGACTGCGTTCATTTGCAGCCAAAGCATAGGCTTTTGCCGCGCTGGCAATGCGTCGCCGCGCCGCCTTGTCACTTGCAATGGTGATAACAAGCCTGGCAAGCTTTTGACCGGTTATTGTGGCATCAAGCCCAATGTCAGTTTTTGCCATATCAAACACAACCCCGGCATCGCGAAGTCCGGCAAATTCGGCGCTATTTTTAAAAATATGCGGGCCGGTGATGATCGGCAAGCCAAAAGCCGCTGGCTCAAGCGGGTTATGGCCGCCTTTTGGCGTAAAGGAACCGCCAAGAATAACCAGATCGGCAAGGCTGAACAGGCTGCCCATCTCGCCAAAACTGTCCATAATGTAAAGATTGTGATCCTTGGATGGAAATTGGCCGCGGCTTCGTTGTGGTGCGCCGCCGCTTGCCGCGGCAATCTGGCTGCCCCGATCTGGATGGCGCGGCGCAATGATTGTCAACCAGTCATTGCCAAGGGCATTGGCGGCCTCAATCATGCTTGCATCTTCGCCATCATGCGTTGAGGCAGCGAGCAAAATCTGCCGTTTGCCAATGGCTGTTTTCAAGCTTTGGCAGAGGGCTGGATCGGCCGCTGCCATCGTGCCAAGCTTGAGCGACCCCAAAACCGTGATGATATCTGCAGGCGTGCCAAGGCGTTGAAATTGGACTGCCTGCGCATCATTGACTGCCAAAACCATTTGCGGCGCGGCAAAAACAGCCTTTGCCATTACCGGTTGTTTTGTCCAGCGATGAAAGGCGGCGCTGGATAATTGGGATGAGGCGAAAATGACCGGAATCGCATTGGCCGCGGTTTTCGATATCAAATTGGGCCAGAAATCAGATTCCATGAAAATGGCTAATGCGGGGCATGTATGGTGCAAAAATTGATCGACAAAATGCGGGTGATCGAGCGGTTGAAACGCATGTGACAGGGCCATGCCATTTGCCATTTCCCGTTCAACCATCGCGGCGGCGCTAACCGTATTGGTGGTGATTAGAAATCTGGCCTTTGGCATGGTGGTGGCAAGCGCTTTGGCAAGGCCAATAGCGGCAACGGTTTCGCCAACACTGACCGCATGAATCCAGATGGCACCTTTTATCTTTTGGTCAAGCTGGGGCTGGCCAAACCGGTCATGAAGGCGGCTGGCAATTTCTTTGCCGCGGCTCGTGCGCCAGCGCAAAATCAACGGGATAAACGGACGCAGCAGATGCCAGATCAGATTATACAGGCCAAAAGTCATTGCGGTGGCTCGGTGAAAAGCCGATCAACCGCATCAGCCTGCGCATTGAGTGCATCTTCAAGCTGTTGACGGGCGGTTTCGAGCTGATCTTTTGAAACATCATCAAGATAGATCGGATCACCAATGATAAACCGGCCACGGGCAAAAGGTTTTGGAATGATCAGCCGATCCCA
>DFSK01000057.1:1498-4314 GCA_002378605.1 Alphaproteobacteria bacterium UBA3439 | reverse complement strand
ATAATAATGGGGCCGGCGCCGATGATGAGAATAGATTTGATATCGTTACGGCGCGGCATATCTTAAGCTCTCGTTTTTTCCATCAGGTCGGTAAATCGTTCAAATAGATACCGCGAATCATGGGGTCCAGGTGATGATTCGGGGTGATATTGAACACAAAAGGCAGGTTTGCTGGTGTGGCGCAGCCCTTCAACAGATTGGTCAAATAGCGAAATATGCGACACTTCCAATTCGGCAGGCAGGCTGTCCGGATCGACCACAAAGCCATGATTCTGGCTGGTGATCTCGATCTTGCCAGTGGCAAGGTCTTTGACCGGATGATTGGCGCCGCGATGACCACGATCCATTTTGTGGGTTTTGGCACCAAGCGCCAAGGCCATGAGCTGATGGCCGATACAAATGCCAAAAACGGGCATATTTTGGTCGATCAGCTTGGCGATCTGCGGGCCAGCATAAGCGGCGGTTGCGGCCGGGTCACCGGGGCCATTCGATAAAAATACCCCGTCTGGCTGCAAAGCCATGATTTCGTCCGCCGTGGCCTGGGCAGGCACAACATGAACCGCGCAGCCGGCATCTTCAAGACTGCGCAGAATATTGTGTTTGCAGCCAAAATCCATGGCCACAACTTTATATTTAGATGGTGTTTCAAGATGGCTGGATTTGTCCATCTGCCAGCTTCCCTGACGCCAGTCATGGGCGTTGTCGCAGGTGACATCAATCGCAAGATCCATGTTTTTCAGACCCGGCCATGCGGCGGCCTGTGCCTTTAGCGCGTCAATATCAATATTGCCATCAGGCGTATGACACAAGGCGCCGCGCGGCGCGCCAAGATCGCGAATGCGGCGGGTCAGGGCGCGCGTATCAATGCCGCTGATGCCTGGCAAATTATAGGTTTTCAGCCAGCTATCCAGATCACTTGTCGCCCGCCAGCTTGCCGGATTCGTGACGGCTTGGCGAACGATCAATCCCAAGGCTGCCGGGGTGGCGGTCTCGAAATCCTGATCATTGGCGCCAACATTGCCAATATGCGGGAAGGTGAAGGTAATGATCTGCCCAGCATAGGATGGATCGGTTAGGATTTCCTGATAGCCAGTCATTGATGTATTGAAACATATTTCGCCAACATTGGTGGTGGCGGCACCGAATCCATAGCCGGTGAAGACAGATCCATCTTCAAGAACGAGGGCTGCTGTCGGATTGTCCCGATTGGCGCGAAGCGCAGCAAAATACTGGCCAGACTTGATTTTCTGCCCCATTTGATCCCATATCCTATTATAAGAAACCCGTTAGCAAACCAACGTTTGCCAAACGGCTGTTGTCTTACCCGAGCAGACGCCATTGGTCAAGCCAAAGCAGGAGGGCTTGCGGCAATTGCTTTAGTCGCGTAAAAGCGCGTCGGCCGGTTGGGGCGATACCTTCATTGGGTTCATAAAGGATTACACTCTCATGCGCGAAAATATTGCAGCAGCAATGAAGCAGGCATTAAAGGATAAGGATCAAGCGGCTTTAGGCACAATGCGGCTTATTATGGCTGCCTTGAAAGATCGTGACATCGCTGCAAGAGGCAATGGCAATCCCGATGGCATCAGCGATGACGATATCCTTGGTCTGTTACAGACGATGATCAAGCAGCGTACCGAATCAGCAAAAATGTATAATGATGGGGGGCGACCAGAGCTGGCCGCCGCTGAAGAGGCCGAAATTGCCATCATCAAAGGATTTTTGCCAGCCCAGCTGAGTGATGATGAAATGACGGCAGCAATTGCTGCTGCCATCGAACAGACAAGCGCAGCTTCGGTCAAAGATATGGGGCAGGTAATGGGCTTTTTGAAAAGCAATTACGCTGGCCAAATGGATTTTTCGGCCGCCAGCCAGGCGGTCAAGACGGCCCTAATGGGAAAAGGCTGAGCAGTCTTTTCAGCATGCCGAATGCGCCCATTATTCATTGTCGTTTTGCTGCATTTTGATCATGTCTGCCTGATGTCAAATTGATCATTCTTGCCCAAATTTGGTGGTTTTGGCCCTCAATTTTGTGATATCGGTAATGATGGTTACTGGATGATAGTGGCCCCATCACTGGAACCTCTTTAGCTGACCAGCCAAGCGGAGCTTTGAATTATGGCGGTGCCGCCCGAATTTATCGAAGATCTTCGCCAACGCGTGCCATTGTCTGATGTTGTTGGGCGGCGGGTAAAACTGATTCGCAAAGGCCGCCGCCATAGCGGTTTATGCCCGTTTCATGCGGAAAAAACCCCGTCCTTTTCGGTTGTTGATGATGATGGGTTTTACCATTGCTTTGGATGCGGCGTTCATGGTGATGCGATTTCGTTTCTTCGTGAAATGGACGGTTTGGAATTTATGGAGGCGGTTGAGCGCCTTGCCGAAATGGCCGGATTGGCCGTGCCACGCACTGCACCACAAGACCCAGCCGCATCACGTCAGCGAAAAGCCGCGCTTGATATTCTGGAAGAGACGACCTTGTTTTTCGAAGCAGCATTGCGGCGTGATGATGGCCGTGACGCAACCCGCTATTTAAAACAGCGTGGGCTTGATTCGGCGATTGTGAAAACCTTTCGGATTGGTTATTCGCCGCGAATGGGTCTTCGCGCTGCGCTAAAGGATAAGGGCTTTTCCGATGAGGATATGCTTGCCGCTGGTGTGATCCGCAAATCGGATCGTGATGGCAGCCTGTATGATTATTTTCGTGACCGCGTCATGTTTCCGATTGAAAACAGGCAAGGCAAGGTCATTGCTTTTGGTGCACGAGCGCTTGGCGACGCCCAGCCAAAATATCTGAATTCGGGCGAGGGGCCGAC
>DFSK01000057.1:0-1206 GCA_002378605.1 Alphaproteobacteria bacterium UBA3439 | reverse complement strand
TTTTCGAAAAAAGCCGTTCTTTATGGATGGGTTCAAGCCCGTGAGGGGCTTCGCCGGAACCTGCCGCTTGTCGTTGCTGAAGGCTATATGGATGTGATTGCAATTCACCGTAGCGGCGCCGCAGCGGCGGTGGCACCGCTTGGCACGGCCTTGACGCCCGAACAGATTGCGCTGTTGTGGAAATTGCATGATGAGCCGGTTCTATGTTTTGACGGTGATGCTGCTGGGCAGCGGGCGCAAACGCGCGCGCTTGAGCGGATTTTACCGCTTTTAGAGCCCGGACGTTCGGCGCGGCTGGCGGTGCTTCCCGAAGGCAAGGACCCAGATGATCTGATTGCGGCAAGCGGGCCTGAAGGGTTTCGCAAAGTGATTGGCACGGCGCGGTCGCTTGTTGATAGCCTGTGGGAACAGATTCAGGCTGAATTTGATATTCGCCAACCCGAGGCGCGGGCGCAATTCTGGCAGGCGGTTCGCGGTCATGTGCGCAGCATTGGCAATAACCAGGTACGAAGCGCCTATGGTGATGAAATCGAGAGCCGAATCGCCGCAATGCGTAATCAAATTCGCGGCATATCGTCAATGGTGGCGCCGCGGCGTGCGTCTCGGCCGCAAACAGGGCTGATTAATCGGCATCGTGCGGTTGTGGCGCTATTATTGGCGCATCCATCCTTGGTTTCTGCCAATTTTGAGGCGTTGTCGATGCTCGATTCGGGCGATCAATCACTCGAAAGCCTGAAAAAAGCACTTATTGACGCGGTAATCCGCGATCCAGACCTTGACGCAGCAGCGATAAACTATCATCTACAAGGATTGAATTTAGGTGATGTATTGGCGGCGGTGACGGGGGATGACATGAAAGCCAGACTGCCATTTGATCCGAGCAGATTGTCAAATGACAAAGCCGCGATACATCTAGATGAATTACTTCAACTTGTCGGCGGTAAGTCCGGATTGTTTTCGCAGGCCGGCGCCCCCAAAAAATAGATAATACCGGGCCTTTGCCCACAGGCTTTGCCAAAACGGCAGGCAAATGACATTTGATGCAACAACACCGGATCAAGCGCATTCGGTTGCGTGCACAGCCGGACAGGAACATGAGCAACAAAATGGCCAGTAAAGCAAAAAAACAAGCCGAACCTGATCAGAATACCCCAGAAGCAGCCGAAGTGGCCAGCCTCGACGCAGCCCAGCAAACCATCAAAACCT
>DFSK01000022.1:4161-10873 GCA_002378605.1 Alphaproteobacteria bacterium UBA3439 | reverse complement strand
TATCTGGTGTTGTCACCATTTGAGAACATGCCTTCGGATGTTGCCGCCGCTGCGGCCAAGGCTGCTGCCGATATCAAATCAGGCAAAAACAAGATCTTCACTGGTCCAATCAAAGACAATTCTGGCAAGATTCGTGTTCCTGCTGGCAAGACCTTGAATGACGGTGAGCTGTTCCAAACGCTTGATTATTACGTCGATGGTATTTCGGGCAAAATCCCGGGCTAATGCGCTAGCCTGACGATTGAAAAACATCAAAAAGGGGTGTCTCGAACGGGGCGCCCCTTTTTTGATGCGGGCGCCATTCATTATATTAGAAAAACCTTTCTAAATGCATCATGCGCGATCAAAAAGGGCTGTATTTTCCGTTTGTTTCTGCGCAGAATATGGACATGACAAAGACAGATCAATCTTGTACTGGCAAACCCAGTATTTTCGTGACGCGCCGCTGGCCAGCCGATGCTGAAGCTGCGCTTTCCCAGTATTTTGTACCAACTTTCAATATGACCGATACGCCGCTTTCTGCCGCCGAGATGGCCGCCGGTTTTGCCAGCCATGATGCCATTGCGCCAACTGTGTCTGACAAGATTGGAGCCGATATCATTACGGCCGGTGCCAATGGTAAAGGGCGGTTGATCGCCAATTTTGGTGTTGGCGTTAATCATATTGATCTTGGTGCCGCTTCTAGGGCCAATATCGCGGTTAGCAACACGCCCGGTGTTTTAACTGATGCCACTGCTGATCTTGCCATGACGCTGATTTTGATGCTGTCGCGCCGTGCTGGTGAGGGTGAACGCGAATTACGGGCAGGCGATTGGCACGGTTGGCGGCCAACCCATTTAATGGGGCGTGCCTTGCAGGGCAAAACGCTTGGTATTATCGGTATGGGGCGCATTGGCAAAGCGGTGGCGCAGCGGGCGGCATTGGGCTTTGGCATGGAAATTGTGTTTTATAACCGGTCGCGGATTGGCGATATATCAGCCTATCCAGCACGCCAGCTTGACGATGTTGAGAGCGTTTGCCAGATGGCTGATTGTCTGTCGCTTCATTGCGCGGCAAGTGCCGATACATTTCATATTTTGAATGCTGACCGGTTGGCGATGATGAAGCCGGATGCCTATGTCATTAATACGGCGCGTGGTGATGTTGTTGATGAAGCTGCTTTGGCGGTGGCGCTGTCGGCCAGACGCATTGGCGGGGCTGGGCTGGATGTGTTTCAAGGTGAGCCGGTCATTGATCCGGCATTACTAGCTGCGCCAAATACCGTTTTATTGCCGCATCTGGGGTCGGCAACAATCGAAACGCGAACGGCGATGGGGCTAAAGGTTGTCGAAAATGCGCGTGCCTTTTTTGCTGGCCAGCCTTTGATTGACCCTGTTTGAGGTGGATCGAATGAATTTTGACGCTTCAAGCGAAGCTTTGGTTCGCAAAAGCTTTGCTGCGGCGCTTGCCGCTGGACAGCCTGATCGCATCACCCGATCGGCCTATATGTCGATTAACCGGCAACCAACGGCGGTTATTGCGCTTGGCAAGGCGGCTGGCGCGATGGCAATGGCGGTTCGCAACGGTGGCTATGATGGTTCGGGTCTTGTCATCACCACCGATGAAAATCACCGGCAGATTGATGGTTTTGAATGTTTTGCCTGTGCGCATCCAGTTCCCGATGAGCGCGGTCTAACCGCGGCGATTGCGGTTGAAAATCTGGTCAAATCCCTTGGTCAGACCGATCATTTGCTGTTGCTGATCAGTGGTGGCGGCTCGGCCTTGTTGCCAGCACCATCAAGCGGCATCAGCCTTGCCGAAAAAATCGCGCTGAATGATGCATTGCTGGCAAGCGGTCTTGATATTCACGCAATGAATGTGGTCCGGCGGTTATTTTCACGGCTAAAAGGCGGCCGGTTGGCGCGTTTGGCAGCACCCGCCAAGGTAACGCAATTTCTGTTATCGGATGTGCCGGGTGATTTGCCGGAATCAATCGCCAGCGGCCCTGCTGTTGCCGATCCGGTGCCGCTTGATGATGCGTTTGCGCTGATTCAAAAACATGGTCTTGATCGGCTGGATTTTGTGATGCCGCATTTGCAGGCAATCCGAAATGGGACGGCAGACGGGCCAGTGCGATCGGGTGATCCGGTTTTTGATAGGGTGCAAACCAAGATTCTGGCAAGCAATGCGCAATGCCGTGATGCGGCAGCAGACTATATCCGCCAAGCCATGCCCGATATGCATTTTCTCGATGCGCCAGCCCTTGACGGCGAAGCAAGCCAGATGGCGGTGCATCTGGCGGCGCAGGTTATAAGCCAGCGCCAGCATCATGCTGGTAAGCCCTATGCATTGGTGACTGGCGGCGAAACAACGGTGACGCTTGATATGAATGATCCCGGCAAAGGGGGGCGATCGCAAGAATTGGCGCTTGCCTTTGCGTCGGCAATGACAGCTGCCGGATCAAATGCGCCAAAACAATGGGTGATTCTGGCTGGCGGCACCGATGGCCGCGATGGGCCAACCGATGCGGCTGGCGGTATTATTGCCGCGTCACAAGATTTTGATCATGCGGCGGCTCGGGCCGCGCTGTTATCACATAACAGCTATGATTATCTCAAAGCGCATGATCAGCTATTGATGGTTGGGGCAACCGGCACCAACCTTGCCGATCTGGTTTTGATTGTTGCGCAAGATTGACCATCTAGCCAATGGCGTTTTGCCGCCCGACATAGCCTGCATAAAAAAGGGCCGGACAAGACATAAAGTCCTGACCGACCCTGATTTGCGGATAGGATTGGCAAACCAAACAAACTCCCCCAAGCTGGCTTTGTTCGCCGCGGCCTATATCGCAAAGCTCTATAAATCGTCGTCTAAATTCGTGCAGATCTCCTGCTGTTGATGCGTCTGACCTGCATCTTTGTTGTGCCTTTTTTGCGGGACTTCAGGCAAGGAAAAAAAAGCAAATTTGAAAATTGTAAAATATTTACATTTTCTATTTACAGGTTATGCTGAAAACTCAGGTAAAGCTGAGCCAGCGGCCAAGTGGAGGAAATGACGCGATGCAGGAAAAAATTCTTGTCGGGCATAAATTGCGGCGGTTTCGCAAATCTATTGGCCTATCGCAAACAGCGATGGCGGAAACGCTGGAGATCAGCCCCTCTTATTTAAATCTTTTAGAGCATAATCAGCGCCCTTTGACCGTTGGATTGCTTCTTCGCCTTGGCAATAGCTTTGATATTGATCTCAAAGATTTTGCCGAAGATGACGCGGCTAGCCTTTCAACGGGCATGTCTGAAATTTTTGCCGATCCATTGCTGGCAGATGAGCAGGTGCCACGCCGCGAAATTCAGGACATGATCACCGCTGCGCCAGGTGCGGCGCGCGGCTTGGTTACGCTGTTTCAGGCCTATCGCAAAGTGCGTGATGAATTAGAGGCGACCGCGGGTGATGGCGGCATTCGGCAGATGAGCAACCCTGTTGAAAAGGTACGCGCTACATTGCAGCAGGCGAATAATTACTTTCCCCTTCTTGAAGAAGCGGCAGATGAATTGCGCCGTACGGCCAAAATTGAATCGATTAGTGATTTTGGCCTGACGGGCGATAATACGCTTGCCAGCCTTGCCGCCCATGTGAAAGACACGCTTGGCCTTCGCGTTAGGATCATGCCGGTAGAGGTGATGCAAAACCAGCTTCGGCGCTATGATCTACATCGCCGCGAGATTTTGCTAAGTGAGGCGTTGCGTCGCCCGCAACGACAGTTTCATCTTTTGATTCAAATCGCGCTTCTTAGCCAGCAAGCGGCCTTGGACAAAATCTGCCAAGATCAGGCGGTTCAGGATGCGCAGGCGCAATCCTTGTTGAAAATCACCCTTGCCGGTTATTTTGCCGGTGCCGTTATGATGCCCTATTCGGCCTTTCTCGATTCAGCAAAAAGCCTTCGCTATGATCTTGACCTATTGGGGCGCCGGTTTGGTTGCAGCTTTGAACAGGTCTGTCACCGCCTCACCACATTGAATGCGCCGAATGCGCGTGGTATCCCGTTTTTCTTCATTCGGGTTGATGATGCTGGGAATATTTCCAAACGGCTTGCCGCGGCCGGCATGCAATTTGCCACACATGGTGGCACCTGCCCGAAATGGACGATGCACAAAGCCTTTCGGACACCGGAAAAGATTTTGGCACAAGCGGCCGAATTACCAAATGGGCAGAAATATTTCATGCTTGCCCGCACCGCGCCACCATTATGGTCGCCAACCTTGGCGCAATCGCCGGAATTTGCCGTCACTCTTGGCTGTGAATTGCATCATGCCCGCGATATGATTTATGCGGATCAGATTGATATTTCCAAATCGGCGCGGCTTGACCAGATTGGTGTTGGCTGCTCAGTTTGCGAGCGAATGGATTGCACCCAAAGAGCGCATCCGCCCATTGGCCATGAATTGCGCTTTGATGGGCCGATGCGCCGGATCGGTCTTTATGACCTTGGTGTCAAAGGCACAAACAATAAATAACCTGCAAATATCTTTTCTTCCGAAATATCATTGGTTTTGCGAACCGATGCGTCTGTTCATGCCGATGGCAATGGCCGGATTTGTTTGAAATATTATTACAAAAACGGCGATTTTGGCTTTTTGAAATAAAATTACCAAGCAAAATTTGCCTCGGTTTAGTGCCATGTGTTGTTTTAAAACCACCCGCGATCTGCTAGCGTGTCGCATGAGATTTGATGAGGGCCGGTGCGGGCATAGATGCGGTGAAATCTGATCTAACGGTCACGAAGATGGCGTGGAAGCAATGATGCATGACAATGAACAGATTGATCGCAAGGATGACGGCAGTGACCGGCTTGCGGCGCTTTATGGCCTGACGCCAAAGGTTGAAACGGCAATTATTGATGCTGTTCAGGCGGGCGCTGTTCGCCGTCTTCGCACGCTTGTTGCGCCGCTTCACCCGGCTGATCAAGCCGATCTTTTGGAACGCATGCCAGCGCGGACAGCGGCGTCACTCGTAAGGTTTCTTGGCGATCATCTTGATGCGGAAACGCTGACTTATCTCGATGAAAACACGCGTGAAGCCATTGTCGAAGTGATGGGCGCAAAGGCCTTGGCGCGCCAGCTGCATGATCTGTCAACTGATGATGCCATTGATATTATCGAAGAGCTTGAAGAAGATGCGCTTGCTGATGTTTTGGCGGCGCTTTCGGCCGAAGACCGGGTTCTTGTCGAAGAAGGCCTGTCTTTTCCTGAAGATTCGGCGGGTCGTCTTATGCAGCGTGAAATTGTCACGGTGCCGTCTTTTTGGACGGTTGGCCAGACAATTGACTATCTGCGGGGTGGCAAATCGGCAACCGATGATTTCTATCTGATCTTTGTTGTTGATCCGGCACGCAAACCTCTTGGCGAGGTGCCGCTTAGTAAACTTTTATGTGCGCAGCGCCCGCGTCGTATTTCCGAAATTATGGAATCTGACTTCCGGTCGATTCCGGTTGATATGGATCAAGAAGAAGTGGCGATTCTGTTTCGGCGCTATGGCATGGTGAGTGCCGGTGTTGTCGATCTTGGCGATCGGCTTGTCGGCATGATCACCATTGATGATGTGATTGATGTTATCGATGAAGAAGCTGAAGAAGATTTGATGGCGCTTGCCGGTGTTGGCGAGGCCAGTTTGCGATCGAGTATCCGTGAAACCTTGCAGGGGCGGACAACTTGGCTTTTGGTCAATTTGCTAACGGCGATTTTGGCGTCGGTCGTGATCGGGGTGTTTGATGCGACCATCGAACAATTGGTTGCCTTGGCGGTGCTGATGCCAATTGTTGCGTCAATGGGCGGCAATGCGGGTACCCAGACGGTGACCGTTGCGGTGCGGGCGATTGCCTTGCGTCAATTAGATGCAGTCTCGACGCGCAATTTTGTTATTCGCGAAGGGTTCGTGGCATTGCTGAATGGACTGCTTTTTGCGGTTTTAGCCGCCGTTGTGTCTTTTGTCTGGTTTGGTGATCCGGAAATTGCCGCAGTGATGGCGGTTGCTATGCTTGCCAATTTGCTGATTGCGGGGCTTAGCGGAACCTTGGTGCCGATCGGCCTGCTTCGCGCTGGGATCGATCCGGCGGTGGCATCAAGCGTTTTTGTGACAACGATAACGGATGTTGTCGGGTTTTTTGTGTTCCTTGGGCTTGCCGCACTCTATTTGATGTAGGCGGGGTCAAAAAGATCGAGGAGGTAATTACGGTTCTGTCGTCAACAGGTAAATCATACCGATATGACGGGATTCGAATTTTGGTGTTTTCATGACGGTTCATTTGAAAAAATTATCAGTTGGCTCACAATCGCTCGATAATCTTCGTGATTGGCAGGCGCTTCGCCTGGCGCAAGGTGGCAGATTGGTTCATGTCACGCGCAACCGGCCGCGCCGCGCCGAAGAGCTGCTTGATGGGGGGTCGATCTATTGGATCATCAAGGGGGTGGTAACCGCGCGTCAGGCCATTATTGACCTTGCCGAGGCGCAACGCGCCGATGGTACACCGGCCTGCGGCATTGTGCTGTCACCTGAAATCATTCAAGTCGCCCCAACAAAAATGCGTATTTTTCAGGGCTGGCGATATCTTGAAGTGAAGGATGCGCCGCCTGATATCGGTGCAGGTGATGCCAGTGATATGCCTGCCGAATTGGCCGCAGAACTGCGCGAGCTTGGGATTTTTTAAAAACCCAATTCTCACCAGCCCCAATCCTCACCA
>DFSK01000022.1:0-3898 GCA_002378605.1 Alphaproteobacteria bacterium UBA3439 | reverse complement strand
ACCAGCCCCAATCCTCACCAGCCATGCGGCTTGGTTGATTTCCCATTTTATTTACGCTTTTCGGGCCGTTACGCATTAGCAGCTATTGCGATCGGCGCCACGCCCATGGCGCAGTAAATGCGCCTGCCCACATGCCCAATTTGGCGGTTTTGGCACTATCTTCATCGGCGCTATAGCTGGCCGAATATTGCCGATAGGCCAGCGCCAGCCCGGCGCGGACAAGCGCCGCGCCAAGATCGGTTTTTCCGGCAAAACACCGCATCACAACGCGGCCATAGCGATCAACATCAATCAAATCACATTGCAAATGAGGTGCGCTTGCCACCAATGCCTCAAGCGCCTTTTGTGCTGCTGCGCCGCAGGCCCATTTAGCCCCATCTGCATCGGTGCATTGTTGTTTCGTCTCAGGCGCATCAATGCCAAAAAGCCGGATTCGCAATTTGCCACTTCTAAGCGAGTCACCATCGCTAACGCGGGTGATTGTTACGTTTCCTGAAATGGCAAAATTATCGGGAAATTGCCCATCATTTGCCGTGGCTTTAGGAGCGTGGATGCTGCCAAACCCAATGATGAACAGAAAAATACTGCAATGAAGGAGTTTTAGAAAAAATTTCATTAGCAATCTTAATATTATTGACCTTTTAAACAAAGAAGAACTGTCATTTGTCGGTTTGGCGGCCAAGGCTGACCAAGGCTGGCAAAGACCAACCCGCTAAATGGATGGCCTGAAATCATGGGGCGCAGCTATTTTGCAAGGGCAGCAAAAAGGCACCGGTGATAAGTGAAGGGCGCGACTGACGTGAAAGGCCATTAATTGCTGCCCTCGTGCCAGATATGCTGGATTTGTCAGGTCTTTTGGAAACCATCAAACCTAATTGACATAAGGGTTGTTTTTGAACGGATCATTTTCTTCATCCTCTTCATCCTGATCCATCACCCATTCCACCTCAGGGCTCAAATTCACCGCAACGCCGGACGATGCGTCAGGAATGGCAACAAACACGCCTTGCGCTTCGGCCGGAACCGCGCTGCGCATTTTCATTCGGTACAGGACAAATCCCGCCAATAAGAACAAAAATCCGGCAATCGTTGGCATGAATCCGCGGGTGCCAACAACTTCGATCACGGATGCGGCAAGTGGTGATCCGATCACCGCACCGGCGCCATTTACCATCAACAGGCCTGACGACATGGCCACCATCTGGCTTGGCGCCAAATAGTCATTCGCATGGGCGATGAAAAGCGAATAAAGCGAAAAGACCAGCCCGCCAAAAATCAACATCATGATCAAAAGCAGGATAAATTGGTCAGCACCAAAAAGGCTGGCGATGCCAATCGCAATGCCGCCAATGACCGTCGCGCCAAAAATAACAACCCGTCGGTCAAATTTATCGGAAAGGCGACCAACCGGATATTGAAGCGCCAAGGTGCCAAGGGTAATTGAGGTCATGAAATAGCCGACCTGGGTGTTGTCCAGTCCGATATTGCGCCCATAGACAGCGCCCATGCCAAACACCATCGAGATCACGATCCCGACAAATACCATGCCGACAACGGCCAAGGGTGAAACCTGAACCAAGCGGCGGAAACTAATGCGTTCGGGGGCTTCAAAGCTTGGCGCTGCGCTGGCTGTAATCAAAATGGGGACAACCGCAATCGACACCATAACCGATGCCAATAAAAACAATCCGGCGCCACCTGTTTCGCCAAGTGAAATCATCAATTGTCCAGCCGCCATGCCCGCCATATTGGTGATCATATAAAGTGATAAAAGCTGGCCGCGAGTTTCATTCGTGGCTTTTTCATTTAACCAGCTTTCGCAGACAATATACATGCCAGCAAAGCTAAAGCCGCTGGCAAAGCGCATACCCGTCCAAACGAATGGGTCAAGAAACACCACATGCAGCAAGACCGCTGCCGAAGCGATGGCAGACATGGCGCCAAAAACCCGAACATGGCCAACGCGGGCTAAAATATGAGGAACAATGATCGAACCGGCAAAAATACCGGCAAAATATCCCGACATAACAATACCGGTCGCAATATTGCTAAACCCGGCTTCGGGCGCGCGGGTGCCAAGCAGAACCACCTGCAAGCCATTGCCCGCAGAAATGAGCAAAAGACCAAAAAACAAAGTCCATGTTGATATGATGGCCCGTAGCATGAGGCACGCCTTTCAAACGTAATATGACGTTGCTTCGCTGTGGTTGAACATATGGCAAACCCTGCCAGCAGTCACAGGGTACGGCGTCACATAACGCGCTAACTGCATGGGGTTTGATAAATCTTACAAGCATGTAAAGTCTGTTCCAAAAGCGTTGCTTGGCAGTCGTTTTAACAACATTGTTGTTGCTTCATGCTGAAATGGCCGGATCATTTGCCAGATAATGGTTTAAAATGGCAAAGACAGTTTCTAATGTCGTTTCCAATAACAAGGTGAGTTGCTGTTCGTCTGCAAGATCCATTCGGGCAAGCATGAATTGTTGCAATGGTGGTGGCAGCTGATCAGGTACCGTGGCGGCATTGCCAAAGGTCAAGCGCAGACATTGATGGATTTCGCTGAACAGCCTATCAGCATCTTGCAGATCGTCAGCGTGATTAGCGTTGATTTTACCGCTGGTTTTCAATTGTGCCAGAATGGCTGATATTGGCTGTCCGGTTTGTTCAAACAGATCGCCATGCTGAAGCCGCATGCCTTGGATCAGCAGATCAAGCTCGACAAGGCCACCATCGCGGGCGCGTAAATGCCATTTTGATTTGGCTTTGCGGACTTTGCGGATCCGCACCAGCATTTTATCAATGGCTGGCCCGATTAGGCTATGATCATGTGGCTGATTAACGATGGCGTGAATCGCCACATGCAATTTTTCGGTTAAATCGGCGTCACCGGCAATCGGCCGCGCTTTGGCAAGGGCGAGTTTTTCCCATATCCATGCATCACCCGCAAAATAGGTTTCCAGCCGATTAAGCGATGTGGCGATGGCGCCAGCTTCACCTTCGGGGCGCAAGCGCAAATCAACCGGATAAAGCACCCCTTCGGCGGTTGCGGTGCTAAGCCAGCTGACCATCGTTTGGGCAAGCCTGGCAAAATAGGTCGGCGCATTTATTTGACGCTTGCCGGCAGATAGCGCCGTATCAGGCGCGTCATAAATGAATAAAAGATCAAGATCAGAACTGACGGTCATTTGCCCAGTGCCAAGCCTGCCAAGCGCAAGGATCGTCACGCTGCCATCAATTTGGCCATGGCGGCGGGTCATATCGGCGCGTGCCAGATCAAGGATCAGACTGACCGTAGCTGTTGCAATCGCGCTAAGGCCGGTTGCAAGGGTTGTGCTGTCAATGGTCTGGCTCAGGGCTTGGATTTCGACCTGAAATTTCCATTCGCGTGCCTTTATCTTGATCTGGTCAAGCGCGTCCTCAACATTGCGTCCATCACAAATTTGCTGCAATTGCGCGGTCATCGTGGTTGCATCGGGTAATGGTTTGAAGAAGCTTTGATAGAGCAATAGATCAAACAGCATTGGATATTGGCGTAAATGATTGCCAAGTTGCGGCGATAGCAACAGAATATCGCATAAAAGGCGGGTTAGATGCCGGTTATAATCAAGAAGCGAGAAAATCTGAACGCTTGCTGGCAGTCCTTCGATAAATTGAGCAAGTGCGGCAAATTTATCATCAGGGGCATCAGCGGCGGTAAAGGACATTAAGATATCGGGCATTAACCGGTTTAGCAGCGCGCGCGCGCGTTCACTGCGCGTTGCCGAAATGCGCCCCGCCATCCAGCCAGACAGCGTATCAGCAATGATTTTAGGTCGTTCAAAACCGTGATTACCAAGCCACCCAACAAGCGCATCATAATCATCAAGCAGAATGTCGGTCATGCCATCTGTTGTGGTCA
>DFSK01000012.1:1737-8241 GCA_002378605.1 Alphaproteobacteria bacterium UBA3439 | reverse complement strand
CCAAGAAGCGGGCCTGCCAAAGTGCCAAGCCCACCAAGAATGATGATAATCATTATTTCGCCCGATCGTGTCCAATGCATGATGTCGGGTGACACATATTCCTGCCAACTGGCAAATAGCGTTCCCGCCAGCCCGCAAATCACCGCCGAAATAACATAGCTGGTGATTTTGAAATGAAGCGGCACAAGCCCCATCGCCTCGACCCGTGATTCATTGCTTTTGATGGCGCGTAAGGTGACGCCAAAACGCGATCGAACAATAAACATCAGACCAAGCGCAACAAGCGCCAAGGCAACCCAGATCAGAAAATACAGACGTAACGGTTCATAAAGATCGATCACCAAAAAATCGGCACGGTCGATACTCATCCCGTCATCACCGCCAAATTGTTCAAGCGACACAAATAGGAAAAACAGCATTTGGGCAAAGGCAAGGGTAATCATGATGAAATAAATGCCGGTTGTGCGAAGCGCAAGATAGCCAATCACCAGCCCAAGCGCGCCGCAAACACCAATGCTAAGAAACACATGAAACAAGCCATTTGTTATGCCGAAAAACTGGCTTATGCCAACACAATAGGCGCCAATGCCGATAAAGGCTGCATGGCCAAAAGACACCATGCCGCCATAGCCAAGAACAAGGTTAAGCCCCATTGCCGCCATGCCAAGAAGCATGATCCGCATCGCCACATCATTCCAAAATGGCAAATCGGCGAAATGCGTGAAAATTGGAAAAAGCGCAAATCCGGCAATCAGCATCCAAAGCAACGCATTGTCACGAATGCCGGCACGAACCAAATTTGCAAAATGAAATAACCCTGTCATGTGATTATCCTTTTGCCGGAAACAGGCCGGTTGGTCGGAAAATCAGCACCACTGCCATCAAGATATAGACAAGCATTGAGGCCAGCGCAGGCCCCGCGCCATCGGCCGTTGCCTGTTCGAAAAACAGCCGCAAAATCGACGGCAGAAAAACCCGCCCAAGCGTATCGACAAGCCCAACGATGATCGCGGCGATAAAGGCGCCACGAACCGACCCGATACCGCCAATGATAATCACCACCAAAGACAATATCAGCAAAGGTTCGCCCATGCCCGGCTGAACCGAGGTTAGTGGCCCAAGCATCATGCCAGCAACACCGGCAAGACACGCCCCTGTTGCAAAAATCAGCCGGAATAAAATCTTGATATTGATGCCAAGCGCGGCGGTCATTTCAGGATTGTTGGCACCAGCACGAACCATTGCTCCAATGCGCGTTTTGGAAACGAAGAGATGAATCGCCAAAGCGCAAATAAGGCCAATAGAAATCACCCCAAGCCGGTAGGCAGGATAAGGCGTTTCCGGCAGAATCTCAACAAAGCCTGACAGAGCTGGCGGCAGGTCGGAATAAAGTGCGGCGGGCCCAAAACCAACGCGAATGGCTTCATTGAAAAACAGAATAAGGCCAAAGGTTGCCAATACCTGTTCCATATGGTCGCGTCGGTAAAGATGGCGAATGATCAGCAGTTCAAGAAGATAGCCGCTGGCAAATGTGATTGGAATTGCCAGCCCAAGCCCGATGAAGAAATTGCCGGTGGCTTGGGTGATCGCTGCTGCCGCATATGCACCGATCATCACCTGCGCGCCATGCGCCAAAAATACGAAATCCATAATTCCCAGAATGAGGGTCAAACCGGCAGCAACCAGAAATAAGGTTACACCGGCTTGTAGGCCGTTGAAAATCTGCTCAAGAATAAGGGTCAGTGTCATAGGCTATAACCAGTCACGCCAGCTGCTTCGTTGTGCAGGCAGTATTTTGGCAGCCAGCAACATAAACGGGCGCTGGCTGGTTTTTTAGGATTTAGAATTTACAATTTACCGCATATGAGTCGGCGTGATTGTTAAAGACAGTGCCAATTACCTTGGTTGTGACAACACCGTCAGCATCCTTCACTGTTTCACGCAGATAGATATTCTGGATCGGAAAATGATTTGTGTTCATTTTGAGATTGCCGCGGGTGGTTGGGATATTTCCACTCGCCAGTGCAGCCCGCATTTTAGCGGTGTCCTTGCTACCAGATTTTGTAATTGCATAATCGATCGCCAAGATCGTGTCATATGCCTGTGCCGCATAGAAAGACGGATAGCCGCCGAACTGAGCTTTGTAATCGGCTACAAATTTCTTGTTGATTGGATTATCAAGATCGGGTGACCAAGTTTGTGTGCCAAGGATGCCAAGAGCCGAATCTTTCAGCGCTGGCAATGATACGCCGTCAACACTAAAGACGGTATATAACTTGCTCACCTGATCCATACCGGCTTGTTTCCATTGTTTAACAAAATTGATGCCCATACCGCCTGGCTGGAAAATCATAGTTGTCTCGGGCTTGACGGCGCGCAATGCCGACAGCTCAGCTTGGAAATCAGACTGTCCCAGCTTGGTGTAAACTTCGCCAACAACATTACCTTTATAGTAGCGTTTTACCCCGGCTAGCATATCTTTTCCCGCTTGATAGTTTGGCGCCATCAGATAAACAGATTTGATACCTGCATCCTGCATATGTTTGCCCATGGCCTCTGGCGTTTGGTCATTCTGCCATGACATGGAAAAGAAATTCTCATGGCATTGATCACCAGCAATCGGTGACGGACCCGCATTCGAGCTAATCAGTAGGTTGCCTGCACGGGTTACGGGCTTATGAATTGCCATCAGCAGGTTAGACCAGATAACGCCGGCGACAATATCCACCCGATCGCTTTTCAGCAAACGGTTAGCAAGCTGTTTGGCGATATCGGGTTTGCGTTGATCATCGGCATAGATGATTTCGGCATCCATACCGCCAAGCTTGCCGCCCTTGTGCTGCATGGCCAGGTTGACTGCATTCTGCATCTGCTTGCCAATAATGCCAGCACCGCCAGACAATGTGGTCATGTAGCCAATTTTCACGGTATCTGCGATTGCAGGCATTGCTGTCAATACCGCCGTTAAAGCACAAATTGTAACAAGTTTTCTCATTATCATCTCCCTCAATATATTAACTGGCCAAAAATGATCCGGCTTATGTCTGACTTTCTTAAAAACTCAACCAATGTTTCAGCATCATTACCAATTCCACGTTGGGACGCAATGAGCATTCTGGCTTTTGCATAACTAATTTAGAACAGATAATTGCTTTCGCGTGATGATTTTACTTGTCTCAGGTGATCGTAGCAATTTCATCAAGAACCGGTATTAAATAGGTTTTAAACAAAGCCGGATTTTCGCTCATTGGAAAATGGCCCATACCGTCCATAATAGTTGTTTTTGCACCTCTTATTCGCTGAGCCGTTGCTAAAGTGTGCTCCGGCGTGCATGAACAATCATATTCACCCGACATCAGATAAATTGGACAGGCAGCGGTATCAATTTGAGGGGAGCGGTCATCAAAATCACCGTCCAGCCAATAGAAATGCAAATCGCCTTTGAAAATGCCCGGCCCACCTTGCATGTAATGCCACAAGGTTTCCCAGCGATATTCATCAGGGCTGGTTGGTGCCACCTGCGATGACACAAAGGCAGCCTGCACATCACCGCCATGAACGTCCGGCCGGTAAAGCCAATCAAGATTGTAATATGGTTCTAACTTGTCGGCGCCTTCAAGCGCGATCATCGCCCGAAAATAGGCCGGATTTTCGAGGGCGAGATGGCAAACAATCCGGCCACCCATTGAGCAGCCCATTACAACTGGTGACTCAAGCTCCAGTGCTGAACAAACTGCGTTGATTATTGCTTTGTAGCCGTGAACAGTCAGTTTGTAATCTTCGTTGCGAAAGTCTTTTGGTGGATTTGATTTGCCATGCCACGGAAGGTCAAATGCCATCACCCGAAATCGGCTGGTGATATCCGCATCAGCCAGAATATGCCGGAATTGGCGCGCATCTGATCCAGCGGTATGAAGACATAAAAGTGGGATTCCTCGTCCTGCTTCTTCCATATAAATCCGGTAGGATTTGCCGCCGACTTCCAGCATGAAATACCGACCTATCATAGGTTCAAATTCAACCGCCATTTTCGTCTCCCTTGCCATCGCGCAGCTTGGCAATAATATCTTTAAAATATTGCAAATTCTGCATTAGCGGCAGTAACTCCCCGTCAATTCTGGCGATCTGTTTTGGCAGCATCGCAAAAATATCGTGATAGTCACGTGGGGGTGTCACTTGCCAATGTTTGTCCCAGCTATCTTTACTGGCCCGAATGGAAAAACTACCTGTGTCGGTTGGCAAATGGCGCTGGCGGATATCGGTGATTTTGCCAGCCGAGATGGTGATTAGATAGTCATCATCACCAATGCCAAAAACAAAGGTCAGATTGACCCAACGCCCACGATGCTGCAACGCCTGATCAGCATTAACCCGTCTTTGTATCTCTTCGATCATTTACGCCCCCTTTTCCTTATTTGGCCAAAACTTGCTATTCGGCTTAGTTAGCAAAGACCCGGGTTATCAACATCCACATGCCAATTGCGCCAATCAGGCAAGATGACGGAATGGCAATCAATCGTCGATACCAGAGCGCATTGCCGGCCACCACGCCAAACAGTAAAAAGGCGGGAACAAGAACGGCAAGCTGGCCAAGTTCAACCCCGATATTAAAACTGATCAGGCTGACCATGAATTGACCATCGGCAAGGCCAATATCGCCAAGAACGCTGGCAAAACCAAGACCGTGAAGAAGGCCAAACGCGAAAATCACCAAAAGCCGGCCAGCATGAAGCCGTTCGCTCCGCAGATTTTCAAAAGCCACATAAATGATCGAGGCGGCAATTAACGGTTCGACAAGATTCGGTGAAACAACAATATGGCCGGTGCTGGCAAGTATGAGGGTTGTTGTATGTGCCAACGTGAATAACGTCACTTGACCCAGAAGAGGGCGCCATCTTGCTGCATAGAAAAATAGCCCCAATACAAACAGAATATGATCAAGACCCTTTGGCACAATATGAACAAACCCAATTTTGGCATAATCCAGCATGGTCATTAAAACCGGCTGGACGGTGACGCCTTGTCTTTTGATTGGAGCGCTGATCACACCCGGCTCAAGATAGGCGGTATAGAGATTTTCCAATTTTTCTGTTTGGCTTTGTTGGCGAATGACCAATGGCCCAAGTGTGGCATTCCAGCCAAAGCGAACGTTGGCATCACTTGGCTCAAGCGGTGCGGAAATCTGTATTTTGCTGCTTCGCGGCAAAGTAACCGCAGGATTATCTTCAACCTTGATCGCATCAAGCTGGAAAGATAGCGGCCGGTTATCGGCAAGGCCGTCCAGGGCTTTTTCAAAATCGGGCCATTGATCGGTGAATTTTTGCGCCAGTTGATCGGCGGTAAGGGCGCGAAGCGCGTCATAATCTTTGCCTTGCGGCGCGTCATCGGTATCGCGTACGAGGCTGGCATCTAGACCGGCAAGAAATAATTCGGCATTCAGGTCAATCGTGATGGAAAGCCGGCCTAGCAAAGCCTGGTCATCTGTCGATGGCGGCGCGCTGGTCATTGACAGATCAGCAACGGCAGGCCGGATTTCATGGGCAATCGCCGACATGGAAATTGCCGACATGGTCAAGGGGCTAATCACAAACAAGCAAACCGCAAGAACCAACCGGTATGTTAGGGCTTTACAATTTTTCATCAATGGTCTGAAGTCTTTATGGAACATAGCTTGCTTAACTTTACGGTGTTTTTGAGGGTGTGATGATTTTATATGCTGCTGGGGCGGTCTTGATTGCGGCGGTGAAACGGGTTGTCAGAATAATCGGGTATCTACCAAAAGGGGCGGCGGCGGTTTTTTGGGTCGTTTTTATCCTACCTTTGCCATCACAGGCGCATGAATTTTGGATTGAACCATCTTCATTTCAGCCCGACCCAGACCAAAGCTTAACCGCAGATCTTTTAATTGGCACTGATTTTTTAGGCGCATCGGCAATTTATGTTCCCGATCAAATTGAAACATTCGCCTTGCTGGGAACTGGGCCAAAATCGCAATCTGAACGATATGAAATTACTGGCCGCTATGGTGATCGTCCGGCGGGAAAAATGGCTTCCGGTTCGCCCGGGCTTCGTATCATTGTTCATCAGACCGCCCCCATTCGCCTGACCTATAATGATGCCAAAAAATTTGATGAATTTGCGCGCGAAAAAGGTTTTGATGATGCGCTTAACCAGCATCAAGGTCGTGGCTTACCACTTGATAAAATTACTGAGCGCTATCAGCGCTATGCCAAAAGCCTAATTGCCGTTGGCGGGCCTGAAAAAATGGGTACTGGACAGGATCGGCATCTTGGTTTGGCAATCGAGCTTGTTGCCGAGGCTAACCCCTATCAATGGCCGCCGCTTCAATCCATGCCGGTGCGCGTCTATGCTGATGGAGCGCCGCTTGCCAATGCGCAAATCACTGTTTTTACGCGGCATAATCCGCGCCATGTGGAAAAGGCAAAATACCAAACCGACAATGACGGACGAAGTAACTTTCTACTATTGGCTGGACGGGACTAT
>DFSK01000012.1:1316-1456 GCA_002378605.1 Alphaproteobacteria bacterium UBA3439 | reverse complement strand
GGACGGGACTATCTTGTCGATAGTGTGATTTTGCGGCCAATGGATGGGGCGATTGAATCGGGTGATGTCATGTGGGAATCGATTTGGGCATCATTGACCTTTCAGGTGCCAGCAAATCCGAAAATGTGACTAAACCCGAA
>DFSK01000012.1:695-1024 GCA_002378605.1 Alphaproteobacteria bacterium UBA3439 | reverse complement strand
AAATGTGACTAAACCCGAAAATGCGCATAAACCAATAAAAGTGAGACAGAATCCATGACACAGACCCATCCGATGATTGGCCGCAATCTACGAATTGACTCAGACCGTTTATGGCAAAGCCTTATGGATATGGCGAAAATTGGCCCCGGTGTGGCTGGCGGCAATAACCGGCAGGCGCTAACCGATGATGATTCGACCGCGCGTCATTTGTTTCAATCATGGTGCGAGGCCGAAGGCTTGTCGCTTAATACCGATAAAATGGGCAATATGTTTGCCCGCCGCGAAGGCAGTGATGCAAGCTTGCCACCGGTGATGGTTGGCAGCCATCT
>DFSK01000012.1:0-410 GCA_002378605.1 Alphaproteobacteria bacterium UBA3439 | reverse complement strand
GATACTCAGCCAACAGGCGGAAAATATGATGGGCCGCTTGGCGTTCTGGCCGCGTTGGAAATTATTCGCAGCCTCAATGAAGCCGGACTTACAACGCGCCATCCGATTGAAGTTGTCAATTGGACGAATGAAGAAGGCTGCCGTTTTGCCCCGCCAATGATGGCGTCGGGTGTTTTTGCCGGCGTGCATGATCTGGATTGGGCCTATGACCGCACCGATGCGGCAGGTGCGCGGTTTGGTGACGAGCTGGAACGGATTGGCTGGGTTGGTGACGCGGCGGTTGGCGGCCGGCCGGTTGCCGCTTTTTTCGAGCTTCACATTGAACAGGGACCCATTTTAGAGGATTCAAAAACCGATATCGGTGTTGTGACGCATGGTCAGGGATTGAACTGGATTCGCGTTACCCTAAC
>DFSK01000161.1:2217-3768 GCA_002378605.1 Alphaproteobacteria bacterium UBA3439 | reverse complement strand
CCCGCCATATAGACACGCGCCTTGCGGCTAGCCTCGACCAGCTTTGGCAATTGGATATTGATTTCGGCATAAACCGATTCGGACGGTAAAAACAAAATGGCGCTTTCAGCGGTTTCACCCGGGATAATGTATTTTTCAGCAATGTCCTGAATATGTTTTTTCACATCGGTTTCAAGCAACCGCTTTGCAGCGTCACGTTCGGCATCATTCGCCGCGCTGGTTAAGCGGCGATAGGCCTCAAGCGGAAATTTCGAATCAATGGCGATTGGCCCGGGTGGATTCGGCAGGCGAAGCAAACAATCGACGCGCCGACCATTGCCAAGCGTTGCCTGAAAATCGAACGCATTTTCTGGAAGCGCATCACGTACCAGATTTTCCAACTGCACCTCGCCAAAACTGCCGCGCGCCTGTTTGTTGGATAAAATATTTTGAAGCTGCGTTACCTGATTGGTTAGCGCCGATATATGGGTGTTCGCCTCGGTGATGACCGCCAGCTTTTCGGCCATGCCGGTTAATGATTTGGTCGTGCGGTCATTCTGGTCACGAAGCGATTGTTCAAGCCGGTTGCCAAGGCGGCCTTCACTTTGCGCCATCTGATCGGCAATCAGCCGCTGCAATTCATTTGACTGGCTTGCCATCTGGGCAAGCTGGCCACGCAATTCGGCAAAATCTTGGCCATTTTCCGGCATTTTCCCCCGCCGCAAAAACAACATGCCAAGCCCCATCATGCCAAGCAAGCCTGCGATCAAAATAAGTTCCACGCCAGTCATAGTCATCACCCGTAAAGCCGTTTCAAAAATGGTCTGGCTTTTCCCCAATGCCAAGTTTGACATGCTAGCAACTTGACTGCAACGACACCATCTTCTAATCCATGAAAACCGAAACTGACCAAACTGGTATGAAACAGCGCTTCAATATTTGGTGCTGCCTGTTTCTATTGGCCAAAGTCACATTTAGGAATTTTGCTTATGCCAGCCACTGCCAAGCTTATACCAATTATCAAAGTGCCAGATCCGATTTTACGGGAAACGGCAAAGCCAGTGACCGAAATCACCGATGGCATTCGCCAGCTTCTGGACGATATGGCGGCAACCATGTATGACGCGCCGGGCATTGGTCTTGCCGCGCCGCAGGTCAATATTGGCCAGCGTGTGATCGTTATGGATTGTGGTAAGGATGATGCGCCCGAATTATTCAAAATGATCAATCCCGAAATTATCCGCGAATCAGACGCCCGCGCCATCTTGGAAGAAGGCTGTCTTTCCATTCCCGACCAAACGGCCGATGTTGAACGGCCAGCCGAAGTTGAAGTGCGCTATCTTGACGAGGCTGGCGAGACGCAGTCACTTGTTGCCAATGGGCTGTTGGCGGCCTGTGTTCAGCACGAGATTGATCATTTGAATGGTGTGCTGTTTATCGACCATATTTCCCGTTTGAAACGTGATATGATTTTGCGTCGGGTAATGAAGGAAATGCGTCAAACGACATCGCGCAACTAACCGGAGGTCATGCATGACCGCCTCGCATTCAGACGCTAAAATGGCAGACGCT
>DFSK01000161.1:0-1926 GCA_002378605.1 Alphaproteobacteria bacterium UBA3439 | reverse complement strand
CAGACGCTAAAATGGCCGATAAAAAACCGGCTAAAGGCGCAAAACAGCGTATTGTCTTTATGGGCAGCCCTGCCTTTGCCATTCCGACGCTTGATCATCTTGTCAAAACACATGATGTTTGCGCTGTTTATAGTCAGCCTGCGAAAAAATCTGGCCGTGGCATGAAAACGACGCCTGTACCAATTGCCACCTATGCCGATGCTGCTGGCCTGCCGGTTTTTACCCCCGACAATTTAAAATCTGCCGAAATTGAGGCGCAGCTTGCAAGCCATGATGCCGATCTATTCGTTGTTGTCGCCTATGGCCTGTTACTGCCAGCGGCCATTTTGACCATACCGCGGCTTGGCTGTTTGAACGGGCATGCGTCTTTATTGCCACGGTGGCGTGGTGCCGCCCCGATCCAGCGCGCCATCCAAGCTGGCGACAGCGAAACCGGCATTTCGGCAATGATCATGGAAACCGGACTTGATACCGGCCCAGTTGTTGGCGTTTGCCAGACAGCGATCAGCAAGCATGATAATGCCGCAAGCCTGCATGACCGGTTGGCCGATCTGACTGCGGTCTGTCTCGGTGCGGTGATCGACGGCGCGCCGGACAGCTTGGCATCACCGATACCACAGGCTGATGACGGTATTGTCTATGCTGCCAAAATCAGCTCGGCCGAGGCGATGATTGATTGGCAGCAGCCTGCCTATATTCTTGATTGTCATATCCGTGCCTTTGCGCCCTATCCTGGCGCATGGTGCTTCGGGCCAAAAGGGCGATTGCGCATTTTAGACGCAAGCCCTATGGCGATGCCAGCAGCGCAGAGGACCGCAGCGGCTGGCAGCTTTCTTGGCAAGACGGCTGATGGCGGCATGATGATTGCTTGTGGGCAAGATGCGCTGAAGATCACAACAGTACAACCAGCGGGGAAAACCAGCATGCTGGCAAGTGATTTTCTGAACGGGGCAGCGCTGGCGATTGGTGCGTTTTTGCATCCTGACACCAGCCAAGAAAACACATGACACGGCGGATTCTGATCACCATTGAATATGATGGCGGCCCCTTTTCAGGGTGGCAGCGTCAGGATAATGCCGATTCGGTTCAGGCCCGGATTGAAGATGCCGCTTCGGCTTTTTTACTGACACCGGTTGCCGTTGCAGGGGCAGGGCGCACGGATTCGGGGGTTCATGCCACCGCGCAGGCAGCGCATCTTGACGTTCCCGATAAATTCACCGCAAACAGGGTGATGGAGGCGCTGAACGCGCATCTTGCCAGAATGCCGATTAGCATTCGAAATGCGGTTGAGGTGCCAGCTGAATTTCATGCCCGCTTCAGCGCCATTGGCAGGCGCTATCTATACCGGATTTTGCCGCGTCGCCAACCGCCAGCGCTTGATGCCGGACGGGTATGGCATCATAAACATCCGCTTGATCCCGTGGTGATGGCAAGCGCTGCCAAACATCTTATTGGGCGACATGATTTCACCAGCTTTCGGGCAAGCCAATGTCAGGCTGAATCACCATTGCGGACGCTTGATCGTTTGGATGTCGAAATGGTTGGCGATGAAATTCACATTCATGCCGAGGCGCGTTCATTCCTGCATCACCAAGTGCGCAATATTACCGGAACGCTGGCACTTGTCGGCACGGGTAAATGGCACGCCGATGATGTGAAAACCGCGCTTGCCGCCTGTGACCGCAGCGCCGCTGGCCCGACCGCCCCGCCCGAAGGCCTGTATCTTGTTGGCGTTGATTATCCGCCGATGGCTGGCAGTCGCGACTGAAGCATATAAAGAAGGCTGACATCGATCATGAATGACATGGCGATGAAACCTGCCGCCACCAAGCCCCCCTTGCCGACAATATCGCGGCCAACGCGCCACAGCCAATAGCAGGTCCAGACCGCAACCGGCAAAATTGAAATCATCAGCGTTTGATCGCC
>DFSK01000112.1:6316-18127 GCA_002378605.1 Alphaproteobacteria bacterium UBA3439 | reverse complement strand
CTTGTCGATGCTGAAAACCGGCTTCGTGACCTGCGCATATCAAATATTAGCTTTCGTTTTGGTGATGGATCAAAGGGCTGGCCCGAAGCTGCGCCATATGATCGGATCATTTTAACATGCGGATGTGATAAAATTCCCGACATTTTGTTGCAGCAGCTTAAAATTGGCGGCATCATGGTCGCACCAGAGGGTCACGGCAAAGCGCAATCGCTTGTTGTGGTGACACGGCATGAAACTGGGTTTGAACGCGTCGCTTTGATGCCGGTAACCTTTGTGCCACTGATTGAGGGTGAATAAATGCCGCAAAAATGCAAAGCCGGTCTTAAATCCTATGCCTGGGCCGTTGGGTTTGTTGCTGTGTCCAGTCTGCTTGCGGCCTGCCAAGCGCCAAATTTAACGCTGAACCGAACAACACCAGCTACATTGGTTGTTGCGCCATTACGCGAACCGGTTGAACCCATTCCGCCAAGCAAGATGGTTGAGGTGCGGGCAAATGATACATTATATGCCGTGGCAACGCGCTATCAGGTGACGCCGCAATCAGTGATAGAGGCGAATGGCCTGCAGCCGCCTTATAATCTTCGTGAAGGGCAGGCGCTTAAACTTATTCCGCGCCGCACCCATATCGTGCGTCCGGGCGACTCGGTCTATGTCATCTCGCAACGCTATGCTGTTAGTCAATATCAACTGGCGCAGCTGAATAATCTGGCGCCGCCATTCGAACTGAAAAACGGACAAATGCTGCAATTACCGAACAGTCTTGATTTTTCGGTTCTCGATGTTGGCTTGCCAGATGGGGTTAGCGGCACGAATATTACCCAGCCAACGCCAACAAAAACCAGTGTTCCAGCAGCCCCGCGCAAACGCTTTGTCGCGCCATCGCTGGCTGGCAGTTCTGGCTTTACCTGGCCGGTGCAGGGCGAAATCATTGCTGAATTTGGGCCGTCACAACGCGGCGTTCATAATGATGGTGTGAATATCGCCGCAAGCGAAGGCGCATCGGTTGGTGCCGCCGCAAAAGGCCGTGTCGCCTTTGTTGGCGCCAATATCAAAAGCTTTGGCAAGTTGGTATTGGTCAAGCATGATGGCGGCATTATCACCGCCTATGCCCATCTTGGTGATATCAGTGTCAAAGAGGGCGAAATTGTTACCGCCGGTCAATCCATTGGTACAATTGGAACGTCAGGACGCGTCGACAGTCCACAATTGCATTTTGAAATAAGAAAATCGCGGCAACCCATTGATCCGCGAAGCCTGATTTCCTAACCGCTAAAAGCCATCTATTCGATCTAGCGGCGCAATGATGTTTTGGTGCGCGCGGCAAGGTCGGTAATAAATTGCCAGGCAACACGACCCGATCGTGAACCGCGACCAACCGACCATGCCAATGCTTCATGTCGTATATCAATTCCATCTTCTTTGATATTGTAAAACTTGACATATTCATCAATCATTTCCAGATATGTATCCTGATCAATTGAATGGAATCCAATCCATAAACCAAACCGGTCAGACAGCGAGACGGTTTCTTCGGTTGTTTCAGACGGATTAATCGCGGTTGATCGTTCATTCTCCATCATTTGCCGTGGCATTAAATGCCGACGGTTCGATGTGGCATAGAAAACGATATTGTCAGGCCGGCCTTCGATGCCGCCTTCAAGCGCCGCCTTTAACGATTTGTAGGTGCTTTCGCCGCCTTCAAAGGCAAGATCATCCGAAAAAATGATGAAATGGCGGTCAATTTGCGCCAAAAACGCCATCAAGAATGGCAAATCTGCAATATCTTCACGGTGAATTTCAACCAAGCCGAGGTCATGCCCACGCTCAATCACCGTGCCGTGAACCGCCTTGACCAGTGATGATTTACCCGTGCCACGCGCACCCCATAACAATGCGTTATTCGCCGGAAAGCCCTGAACAAATCCCATTGTGTTCGACAATAGATCATCACGCTGTTCGTTGATCCCTTTTAGAAGCCCGATATCAAGCCGGTTTACCTTGGCAACGGTGACAAGCTGGCGAATATCAGAATGCCAGACATAAGCGTCAGCTTTGGGCAAGGCGTCAGGTGCCATGTCGATTGGATGTTTGCGCTCAAGCGCATCTGCAATGCGGGTTAATTGGCCAAGAAGAAGGGCTGTATCGTCAGACTTGTTCATTTTTTGCTCGGTTCAGTCACTATTGTTGTCGAAACTGTATAAAAAGGGAATATGGGTCATTGCAGCAAAGCGCAAGGGCGTTTATGTTCCCCCATAGTATTTTCAACGATAATTGGAGAGATTTAGAGATGTTTATTACCCCAGCATTTGCGCAGTCAGGTGGCTTTGCAGAAGGCGGATTTGGCTTGCTGCCGATCGTTTTCGTAATGGTTATTTTCTATTTCCTGTTGATCCGGCCGCAACAAAAACGCGCCAAGCAGCATCGCGAACTATTGGCTTCGATCCGCCGTGGCGACAAGATTGTCACAACTGGCGGCCTGATTGGCACTGTCATCAAGGTCACTGATGACGTCGATACAGTTGATGTCGAAATTGCCAAGGGTGTAAAAGTTCAGATTGTGCGGGCGATGATTGCCGATGTGAGAGGCAAAACCGAGCCAGCAAAGTAAAACGCTGGATAAGCAGCCCCATCAGATAGGCAGATCTGGTAATCGCCAGCAAAGCCAAATGATCATGGCTGTTTTCCTTTATCTCTAGCCAAGAGTATTGTCGTCATGTTGCAATTCCAGCTTTGGAAAAAACTGCTTGTTGTCACCGTTGCCGTTATGGGGATCATTTTTGCGCTGCCAAATCTTATTGGCGGCGATGACGGCGTTGGCGCAGGTTTTTTACCCGGAAAACAGATTAATCTTGGCCTAGATCTTCAAGGTGGGTCGCATCTATTGCTTCGTGTTGATGTTGACGCGGTTAAACAGGAACGACTCGAAAACCTTGGCGAAACGCTTCGGCGCGATTTCCGGTCTGAAAAAATCCGGTTCAGTGGCCTTGCTGTTGCCAATGAAACTGTCTCGCTGCAAATTCGCAGTCCAGAAGATGCCGCCAAGACAAAGCAAATCCTTACTGATCTTGGCAATGAGTACACGATCAGCAATGACGGGTTGATCTATCGCCTGGCTTTTAACGATGCCGGGCTTGCCACCATGCAAACACGCACGGTTGAACAATCGATCGAGATCATTCGCCGGCGTCTTGACCCTGAAGGTACCAAAGAGCCTGTCATTCAGCGCCAAGGGCTTGACCGCATTCTGGTTCAATTGCCCGGCGTTGATGATCCAGAAGCGGTAAAACGGCTTCTTGGCCGCACGGCGAAACTGACGTTCCAGCTTGTTGATATGCGTATTAGCGCCACCGAAGCCGTCCAGCGTGGCCGTACGCCGCCGGGAAGCGTACTGATGCAAAGCGCTAGTGACGATGGCCGAAGCTATGTGATTGAAAAACGCGTTATGGTTAGCGGTGAGATGCTTGACGGGGCGACGGCAACTTTCGACCAGAATAACCGCCCAGCGGTCAGCTTTACCTTGAACGCTGCCGGTGCGCGCCGGTTTGGCAAGGTAACAGGCGAAAATATCGGCCGTCCTTTTGCGATCATTCTTGATGGGAAAGTTGTGTCAGCCCCGACGATTCAAGCACAAATTTTTGGCAGTGGTCAGATCACTGGCGATTTCAGTGTTGCCGAAACAAACGAATTGGCACTTGTCCTGCGGGCAGGGGCGTTGCCAGCGCCATTGATTATTCTTGAAGAACGCTCAATTGGCCCCGGGCTTGGTGCAGATTCGATTGCCGCTGGTGAAATCGCGGCGGTCATTGGCATTATCCTCGTCGCCATCTATATGGTCGCCAGCTATGGCTTTTTTGGCGGGCTTGCTGTTGGCGCCTTGACCGTGAACATCATTCTGATTGTGGCGTCACTCTCGGCATTGCAGGCCACTTTAACGCTTCCGGGCATTGCCGGTATTGTCTTGACGATGGGCATGGCGGTTGATGCCAATGTTCTGGTATTTGAGCGTATTCGTGAAGAATTATCGAAGGGCAGGACGGCAATTGCGGCGATTGATAGCGGCTATCAGCGTGCCATCTCGACAATCATTGACTCGAACTTAACCACCTTATTTGCCGCGCTATTTCTATATATTTTTGGGTCGGGGCCAATTAAGGGGTTTGCCGTCACGCTTGGCATCGGCATTGCCACATCCATGTTTACGGCGGTTATGGTGACACGGCTGTTCATTGTTTTTTGGGTTGAACGCAAACGCCCCACCAGACTTGTTCTCTAAGAAGGGTTCCAACCGATGCGCCTAAAACTTGTTCCTGAAAACACGTCGATAAATTTTCTGAAATTCCATCGGCTTGCCTTTATTTTATCATCATTGCTTGTTGCCGGATCGATTGGGCTTTTTGCCATTATCGGGCTTAATCTTGGTATTGATTTCAAAGGCGGCATCCTAATCGAAGCGCGCCATAATACAGGCCCCGCCAACATTTCCGGCCTTCGCGGTGATCTTGAAGCCTTGGGCCTCGGTGACATCAGCCTTCAAGGCTTTGGTACCGAAACCGATATTCTGATCCGAATTCAACGCCAAGATGGTGATGAAAAGGCGCAAATCGCCGCAATCCAGCTTGTTGGCAGCACCCTTGGAAGCGAATATGACATCCGCCGAACTGAATTTGTTGGGCCAACCGTTGGTGCTGAACTAGCCGAAAAAGGCATTCTTGCGGTTGTTTGTGCGCTCTTGGCGATCATGGTCTATATCTGGTTCCGCTTTGAATGGCAGTTTTCAGTCGCTGCCATTCTGGCGCTCACCCATGATGTTTTGACAACGATTGGGCTTTTTGCACTGACAAGTTTTGAATTTAATCTGGCAACCGTAGCGGCGATTTTAACCATCGCTGGCTATTCAATCAATGATACGGTTGTGGTGTTTGACCGTGTCCGTGAAAATCTACGCCGCTATAAATCATACAGCCTTGGCGATATCTTGAATAAGTCATTGAACGAAACCTTGTCACGAACGGTTATGACCTCGGTCACAACCCTGCTTGCTTTGGTGGCAATTGTGATTTTTGGCGGCGCGGTGCTTCGCGATTTTGCCATTGCAATGATCTGGGGCGTATTGGTCGGCACCTATTCATCAGTGTTTGTTGCTGTTGGCCTATTATCACGCTTTGACATTAAACGCGGCGATGATGATGACAATAATGACATTAAAAAGCCCGAATATGAACGAACCTAGATCTCCGAGCGACGCATCAAGCGACCTTGTTGACATCCGCACCTTTGAAGGTGCCAGTGATTTGCAGTTGATCCATGGCTATGGTGGCAACAGCTTTCGCATCTCTGGTGAACGCTATAGCGGAGCTGTGATCGTCTATCCGCGCCAAACGACAATCTGGACGCCGCCAGCCAAACCTGAAACATTGAAAATTGATGATCTTTTGCCGCATTTTGGTGATGGTTTTCCACCTTTATTTATTCTCGGGGTTGGCGGCGCGCCGATGGATCCGATGAATGATTTATCGGCGGCGCTTCGCAATCATGGTATTGCGCTTGAGGTCATGTCGACAGCTGCAGCTTGCCGCACTTGGAATGTGCTGATGAGCGAAGGACGCGATGCAGTCACCGGCCTTTATGACGTTGCCTAAACAACTTTCTGCCCAAACCGGTTAGCATGACAGATAACGCCAAAACCGCATTAGCTGCATTGCGTGATAGCGATCATCCGCTTGGCCGCCCTTTGGCGCTTTGTTTGATGTTTGAACCCGCAAATGACCAATGGCTTGCCGCTTCAATATTCGACCTTGCGATTGCGCTTGATTCGGCGCTTCACATCCCAAGCGAGTCGCTTCTTGCCGCAATCCGCGTTCAATGGTGGGTTGATGCCTTGTCGGGAAGCGCCACACAAACAGCCCCTCTTGTCACGCGGCTGCAAGCGCAATTTCAAAACCATAAAGGGTTGCAGTTAGAGATTATTGATGTGATTGGTCATTGGCAAACCGCCTGTCATGATGAAAATCGGGACAGTGTTGATGGCTGGGCGGCCATTTGGGCGCTTGTCGCCAATCATATGGGGCAGGCGGCGCAATCAGCAATTGCAACCGATATAGGCCACCAATTGCATCACGCAATAGGCAGGCATGAACGACAGGCGGCATTGCCATTGGACAGGCGGCAGATCAGCTTCCTTCGCCAAAGTGATTCCGGGCGAAAGCGGTCATGGCTGTATTTGGCGGCTTGCTGGCTTCGCTATTTGCAACGCCCCAACGCAGACATGCATCATCCGGCGCTGGTTTGGCAGATGCTGGCATGGCAGTTATTCGGCCCACCAAAATAGGCCTTGGATGTTAAAAGGCTGGGTTATTGCGCTGCGGTCGCATTGCCCCATGCGGTTAATTTGGTCAGGGCACGTTCAGCATAGGCAGCTTTGCGGTCACGCCCACGAGGCCGCCGCCCACGCTCATTTACCGGTAATTCAGGAAATAGACCAAAATTGACATTCATGGGCTGGAAACTATCGGCCATTGCACCGCCAGTAATATGCGCAAGAAGCGCGCCATGTGCGGTGTCGACTGGTGGCGCAATCCATTCAGCACCAAGCATCTCTGCTGCCGCCATGCGACCAGCAAGAAGGCCAATAGCGGCCGATTCAACATAGCCTTCAACGCCGGTAATCTGCCCAGCAAAGCGCAGTTTTGATTTGGCTTTCAGCCGCAATTGCGGATCAAGAAGACGCGGCGAATTGATAAACGTATTGCGGTGTAACCCGCCAAGCCGTGCAAATTGCGCATTTTCAAGACCGGGAATTGTTTGGAACACCCGCACCTGTTCGCCATGTTTCAGCTTTGTCTGAAACCCAACCATATTATAAAGCGTGCCAAGCGCATTATCCTGACGAAGCTGGATTACCGCATGGGGGCGTGATCCATCATGCGCGTTGGTAAGACCAACTGGCTTCATCGGCCCCCAACGCAGCGTTTCGCGCCCACGCGAAGCCATGATTTCAATTGGCATACAGCCATCAAAATAGGGAGTGCTTTCTTCCCACTCTTTAAACGACATTTTTTCGCCAGTTAAAAGCGCATCAATAAAAGCTTCATATTGCGGCTGTGTCATTGGGCAATTGATGTAATCTTTACCGTCGCCGCCATCAGTGGATTTGTCATAACGTGACTGAAACCAGGCCACATCCATATTCACACTGTCAAAATGGACAATCGGCGCGATCGCATCAAAAAAGGCCAGATCATCTTCGCCGCCCCACCGCCGGATTGACTCGGCCAGTTCAGGCGATGTCAGCGGGCCAGTGGCAATAATAACCTGCTGCCAATCTTCGGGAATATCAGCAATTTCTTCGCGCCGAACCGTGATGAGGGGATGCGCGTCAATCTTGGCCTCGACAGCCGCGGAAAAACGGTCACGATCCACCGCCAAAGCGCCACCAGCAGGCACTTTTTCAGCATCGGCCGCCTGCAAGATCAATGATCCCAAAATCCGCATTTCTTGATGCAAAACACCAACAGCATTTGCCGTTGCATCATCTGACCGAAAAGAATTGGAACAAACCAATTCGGCAAGGCCTTCGCTGTGATGCGCATCGGTCTTACGCGTTGGGCGCATTTCATGGATCACCACAGGCACATTCATGCTGGCAATTTGAAAAGCGGCTTCACAACCAGCAAGACCACCACCAATCACATGAACAGGAGCAAGATCATTCATCATAAATCACTTTTTTAAAACACGGGCAAGGTAGGTGCCGGTATGGGATTCAGCGACTTTCGCCACTTGTTCAGGCGTGCCTTCGGCAACAATATAGCCGCCGCCATCGCCGCCTTCAGGGCCAAGATCGATAATCCAATCGGCGGTTTTGATCACATCCATATTATGTTCGATCACAATGACACTATTACCCTGCTCGACGAGTTCTTGCAGAACCTCCAACAGCTTGGCAATATCATGGAAATGCAAACCGGTTGTTGGTTCATCCAGAATGTAAATCGTGCGGCCCGTTGCACGGCGCGATAGTTCTTTGGATAGTTTAACACGCTGCGCCTCACCACCTGACAGGGTGGTTGCCTGCTGGCCAATACGAACATAGCCAAGCCCAACGCGAAGCATCGTTTCCAGCTTTTCGCGGATAGATGGCACCGCCTTGAAATAGTCAACTCCTTCTTCGACCGTCATATCCAGAATATCGGCAATGGATTTGCCGCGCCATGTAATTTCCAGCGTTTCTCGATTATAACGGCGCCCCTTGCAACTATCGCATGTCACATAGATATCAGGCAGGAAATGCATTTCAATCTTGATCAGGCCATCGCCCTGACAAGCCTCGCAGCGCCCCCCTTTGACATTGAACGAAAAGCGTCCGGGCGCATAGCCACGCGCCTTGGCTTCGGGAAGACCTGAAAACCATTCGCGGATCGGGGTAAAGGCGCCTGTATAGGTTGCCGGATTTGACCGCGGAGTCCGGCCAATCGGCGATTGGTCGATATCAACAACCTTATCCAGGAATTCTGCACCGTAAATGGCTTTATGCGGCGCAGGGATCTCGCGTGCCTTGTGCAAATTCCGCGCAAGAGATTTCCACAAAGTTTCCAGAACCAAGGTTGACTTGCCGCCACCTGAAACACCCGTGACACACGTCATGACACCAAGCGGGAATTTCACTGAAACATCCTGCAAATTATTGCCGGTTGCGTTTTCCACGCGAATAAAGCGGTCTTTTTTCGGCGTGCGACGCTTTTTCGGCACGGCAATTTCTAATTTGCCCGATAAATATTGGCCGGTCAGTGAGTCTGGGTGATTCATCACCTCGTCTGGCGTGCCAGCGGCAACAACATGGCCACCATGAACGCCTGCACCCGGCCCCATATCCACAACATAATCAGCCAGCAAAATTGCTTCTTCATCATGTTCGACAACCAAAACTGTATTACCAAGGTCGCGAAGCCGAACCAAGGTTGATAACAGCCGGTCATTATCGCGCTGATGAAGCCCGATTGACGGTTCGTCAAGAACGTAAAGAACGCCGGTCAGGCCAGAGCCAATTTGTGACGCCAGCCGGATACGTTGGGATTCGCCGCCTGACAAAGTGCCAGAATTGCGCGACATTGCCAGATAGCCAAGCCCGACATTGACCAAAAAGCCAAGCCGCTCGTTGATTTCCTTTAAAATACGGGCAGCAATTTCCGAATCTTGACCGGTTAATTTTATGCTTAAATCAACAAACCATTGGCGGGCATCGGCAATTGATAAACGGGCAATATCAGATATGTCATGCATATCAATTTTCACTGCCAGAGCTTCATTTTTCAGACGTTTGCCCTTGCAGGTTGTGCAGGGTAGGTTCGCCCGGAATTTTTCCATCTCGTCACGCACCCATGACGAATCGGTTTCACGATAGCGGCGCACAAGATTAGGCATAACGCCTTCAAACGGCTTGACCGTGCGATATGACCGCATGCCATCGTCAAAGTCGATTGTGACTGGCATTTTGCCCGATCCGTGAAGAATGATCGACTGAACATCATCATCCAGATCATTGAAGGGTATATCGAGGGAGAATTTAAATTGTTTAGCCAATGATTCCAGCGTTTGCAGATAATAGCGAGACGTGCTTGACGACCAGGGCGCCAAGGCACCATTGCGAAGGCTGGCTTGGCGGTCAGGAACCACAAGCTGTTCATCAAAATGGCTTTTGACACCAAGACCGTCACAAGCCCCGCACGCACCATATGGGTTATTGAACGAAAATAGCCGTGGCTCGATCTCATCAATGGTAAAGCCAGAATCAGGACAGGCAAATCTGGCAGAAAACACAATCCGCCCGTCATTATCCGCATGATCGGCAAAGACCAACCCGTCACTAAGACCAAGCGCCGTTTCCAGCGAGTCTGCAAGACGTGTTGCCAATTCATCATGATCACCGGTGATCACAACGCGATCAACAACAACCTCGATATCATGTTTCTTCTGCTTATCCAGCGTCGGCGTATCATCAACATCATAGATTTCGCCATTAATGCGAACGCGACTGAATCCCTTGCGATGCAATTCGCCAAGCTCTTTTCGATATTCACCTTTGCGGCCACGAACAATTGGCGCCAACAGATATAGGCGCGCACCATCATCAAGCGCCAACAAGATATCAACCATCTGGCTGACGGTCTGGCTACGAATTGGCAACCCCGTCGTTGGTGAATAGGGGATGCCGATACGCGCCCATAACAACCGCATATAATCATAAATTTCAGTAACAGTGCCAACAGTCGATCGCGGATTGCGTGACGTTGTTTTCTGTTCGATTGAAATGGCCGGCGATAAACCTTCGATCAAATCAACATCAGGTTTGTTCATCATATCAAGGAACTGGCGCGCATAGGCCGACAGCGATTCGACATAGCGTCGCTGGCCTTCAGCATAGATCGTGTCAAAGGCAAGTGATGATTTGCCCGACCCTGACAGGCCCGTTAAAACGACCAGCTGATCGCGCGGTAAATCAATATCCACATTGGCAAGATTGTGCTCACGGGCACCACGAACCGAAATCATACGCGGTTCAATGCCGTTGGCAGGGCGGGTGGTTTGCTGCGCCTTTTTGGCAAGCGGCGTTCTTTTGGTTTCATTTGGCATGACTGGACTATAGACCGTCTAGCCTTTGGTTTGCTAGTCTTTTCACGGTCATTCGCGCCGAAAAACTGATTTGCAAAATTCACAAAACCCATTGCATTTTGGCCCATTTCATTAGGCTAAATTCACATATTTGCGATTGATCCGAATGATGGCCGATTTATCCTTGTCATACCCTTGCCAGCATGGGTAATCTGAACGGGTAAATCGGCATATTATTTTAGTTTAAAAACCCAAAACATATTTCACTCAGGAGTAAAATCGCAATGGCAGGCAGCGTTAACAAAGTTACCCTAGTAGGCAATCTAGGGCGCGACCCTGAAGTGCGGTCAACACAAGACGGCAGTAAAATTGTCAATCTATCAATCGCCACTTCCGAGCGCTGGAAGGACAAGAATACCGGCGAGCAGCGCGAAAAAACCGAATGGCACCGCGTTGTCATCTTTAACGAGAATCTAGGCCGGATCGCCGAGCAATATCTCCGCAAAGGATCGACATGCTATATCGAGGGCCAGTTGCAGACGCGTAAATGGACCGATCAGCAGGGTGTCGAGAAATATACGACCGAAGTTGTGTTGCAGCGTTACCGCGGTGAATTGACGCTTCTGGGTGGCCGTGGCGACTCGTCCAGCACAGGTGATAGTGGTGGCTATAGCAGCAATCAGGTCAGCTATGATCAGACGCCGCAGGCTGGTGGCCAGTCAAGCCCGCCACCAATGCGCAGCTCAAATGATATGGATGATGATATTCCATTCTAAATCAGCAGTTTAAATAGCATCTTTAAATCGGTATCTTGCTTGGATGGCAAGATGCCGATTTTTTTGTCGAAAAAACGGCCAAAACTACAATATTTGGTGTCATAGCTTGCATAAATCGTGTAAATATTGTGTGTAACTTGTGGCGATGTCTTGGAATTGTCACTTAGCGATGCGGGGATGGCTTTTTTGCCGTTTCCACAGGCAGAAAGAACAATGGCGTGACTGACATAACCGATTCGACCAATCCAACAATTTCGATTTCGGAGGAGATGCGCAAATCCTATTTGGATTATGCCATGAGCGTGATTGTTTCGCGTGCGCTTCCCGATGTGCGTGATGGCCTAAAGCCGGTTCACCGCCGCATTCTCTATGCCATGATGGAGGGCAATTACGATTGGTCAAAACCACCGCGTAAATCGGCCCGTAT
>DFSK01000112.1:0-6008 GCA_002378605.1 Alphaproteobacteria bacterium UBA3439 | reverse complement strand
GTTGGTGATGTCATGGGTAACTATCACCCGCATGGCGATTCATCCATTTATGAAGCCATGGTGCGGATGGCGCAGGATTTCTCGATGCGTCTGCCATTGGTTGACGGGCAGGGCAATTTCGGGTCGGTTGATGGTGATCCAGCTGCCGCCATGCGTTACACCGAATCACGGCTTGCACGCTCTGCCGAAAGCCTGCTTCGTGACATTGATAAAAACACCGTAGAATTCACCGCTAACTATGACGAAACCCAGCTAGAACCAACAGTTCTTCCAGCTGAATACCCAAATCTGCTGGTGAATGGCGCAAATGGTATCGCCGTTGGTATGGCAACCAATATTCCGCCGCATAATCCAGGTGAGGTGATTGCCGCCTGTGAGGCCTATATTGCCAATCCAGAGATCACCACCGAAGAAATAAATGTCATTGTTCCGGGGCCCGATTTTCCAACAGGCGGCCTGATTATGGGACGCCACGGCATTCGTGAAGCCTATGCCAATGGTCGTGGATCGATCATCATGCGGGCAAAGGCCGAAGTCCAGACCAACGCCAAGGATCGTGAAGCCATCATCATTCACGAAATCCCCTATCAGGTGAACAAGGCGCAATTGCTTGAGCGTATCGGTGAAATGGTTCGCGAAAAAACACTTGAGGGCATTTCCGATATCCGCGACGAGTCTGACCGTAACGGTATGCGCGTCGTGATCGAAATCAAACGCGACGCGTCGGGAGATGTGGTGCTAAACCAGCTGTATCGCCATACAAGGCTGCAAACCAGCTTTCCCGTGAATTTGCTGGCTATGAATGGTGGCCGCCCACAGCAGATGGGCATTAAAGACGTGATTGTTGCTTTTTGTGCCTTTCGTAAGGAAGTGGTGGTTCGCCGAACAACCTTTTTGCTGTCAAAAGCGCGTGACCGTGCGCATATTCTCGCCGGCCTTATGGTGGCGCTTGCCTCGATTGACACGATCATTGAATTGATCAAAAAGGCACCCGATACCGAAACAGCACGCAATAAATTATGCGAAACCAACTGGCCAGCTGCCGAAGTGGCTGATTTCATCTCGCTGATTGATGATCCGGGACATGAGGTGATTGACGGCCATTATCGCCTGTCGGAAACCCAAGCGCGCGCCATTCTTGAATTACGCCTGCAACGCCTGACCGGTATGGAACGCGACAAGCTAAGCGATGAAACAAGAGAACTAGCTGAAAAAATTGCCGATTATCTCGATATTCTTGGGTCGGATACGCGGGTTAGCCGTGTTGTTCTTGACGAATTGGCGGCAACACGCGAACGCTTGTCAAACCCAAGGCGCACAGAAATCACCGACCAGCTTGGTGATCAGGATGATGAAGATCTGATCCAGCAGGAAGACATGGTCGTGACGGTTAGTCATCGCGGCTATATCAAGCGCGTGCCGCTTTCGGTTTACCGCGCCCAGCGTCGGGGCGGCAAGGGCCGCGCCGGTATGAAAACACGCGACGAAGATTTTGTGACACGGCTTTTTGTGACCAATACCCATACGCCGATTTTGTTCTTTACCTCACGCGGTATGGTTTACCAGCTAAAATGCTACAAGCTGCCTGAAGCCGCGCCGCAATCGCTTGGTAAGGCAATGGTCAATATCCTGCCAATCGAGCCGGAAGAGACCATCAATACTGTCATGCCAATGCCCGAAGATGAGTCAAGCTGGGCCGATTTGAACGTTATGTTTGCCACCGCGTCCGGCAATGTAAGGCGCAATAACCTCAGTGATTTCACCAATATCAAGCGTAACGGTAAAATCGCCATGAAGCTGCAAGACGGTGACGACCTTGTTGGCGTTCTACCTTGTAGCGATGAAGATGATGTGTTGATGGCAACACGCAATGGCAAGGCTATCCGCTTTGCCGCCAATGCCGTTCGCGTCTTCCGTGGACGTGACAGCACCGGTGTTCGCGGTATCCGTCTTCTTGGCGGCGATCGTGTCGTGTCCATGTCGATTATCGCCGATGAAGCCAATGAATTCATCCTGTCAGTAACCGAAAACGGCTATGGCAAACGTACGCCAGTCAACGACTATCGCCGTTCCGGACGGGGCGGGCAGGGCGTTGCCAATATCGAAACCAGCAAACGCAATGGTCAAGTTATGGCATCATTTGCCGTGGTTGAAGAAGATCAATTGATGCTGGTCACCAATATGGGGCAGGTCATCCGTATCCGCGTTCATGGTGGCGAGGGTGATTCGATTCGGATTGCCAGCCGTAAAACGCTGGGCGTAAGGCTGTTTGATGTTGCCGATGATGACAGCGAAAAGGTGGTTTCGGCCGGACTTGTTCGCGAAACCGAAAGTGATGATGAAGATGATCATGCCGAAGGCCATCAGGGCGATCGTGAAGGTGATCATGCTGGCGATAACACAAGTGAAACCGCAGCAATGGCCCCAGATACCGACGGCAGCCAAGACGCCATTGATACGCCATCAGATTCGCCGTCAGATGCGGAGGATGCGCCCAATTCAGCGGATGACGAGGACAATCAATGAGCCAAAAAGTCATTATTTATCCGGGCACCTTTGATCCGCTAACCTATGGTCATATCGATATTATCGAACGTGGCGCAAGGCTTGGCGACCAATTGATTGTGGCTGTGTCGCTCAATCTGGGAAAACAGCCGCTTTTTTCAATTGAAGAACGTACCGAGCTGGTGAAGGCTGAAGTTGCACGGATCAATGACGCAAACAAAACCGGCCTGCCGGTTCTGGTGAAAAGCTTTTCCGGCTTATTGACCGATTTTGCCACTCAGCAGGGCGCAACATCCATTTTACGCGGGCTCCGCGCTGTTGCTGATTTTGAATATGAATTTCAAATGGCCAGCATCAACAAGCGGCTTCATGGCGAATTGGAAACCATGTTTCTCATGGCAGCCGAACAGCAGCATTTTGTTGCCTCGCGTTTTGTAAAAGAAGTTGCCGTTTTCGGCGGTGATGTATCAAGCTTTGTTCCAGAAAATGTTGCCAAGGCACTTCATCGCAAAATCAAAACAAAATAACCACAGGCTAGCCGACAAAACAAAGCGGTTTTGTGGTGGCTGCGGCGCGTGCAAGACCCTTCTGCAAAGGGACAAAAAATAAAGGCTAGTAAGGGTTACTTTAGGGTTTACACAAAATCGACACGTCTCTATAAGGTGTCGGAGTGATGGAGACCGATGCCATCACATGGGTTATATGCCCTGTTACAGTTTTTAAGTTCGGGCGCGTAGCTCAGTTGGTAGAGCAAGTGACTTTTAATCACTGGGTCACAGGTTCGAATCCTGTCGCGCTCACCATTACCTGATACCAACAGACGGTAAATAAATCGCCCCCGGCCATGAAAATGACCGGGGGTTATTTGTGCCCAAATGCCCAAGGGAGGAAAAGCTAATTGGTGACACAAAATCCAGTTTTATCAAGCGCAATCACATTGCCATTACCATCACGGTAACAGGCAAATGATTCGTGGGCAGTCATTGAAGATGCAATCAAATTGGTCAATGCCGATTTGGGTAATGTTGGAAAACGACAACGCCTTGTCATAGTATCCACTGACAGGTCGCTGAAAAAGCTAACATTTACATGGTTCATTTCTCGCCTCCAGATTGGCCTTTGATTGTTTCGATCACTACCTATTCGCGTTCTTTATTTTTCTAATTTAATAATAACTTGATTAATTTTTCGTTTATTAATTCTCACAATTGCGTGAGAACGCCAAAAAAACTTCATCCTGCAATAAGTGATATGAGATAGTCTCCACATGGCAGAAACCCCAAAATCTCCAACTGACGCGGTGGAAAACCCTTTCCCTTCAAAAGCGCGCGCCGCTGACCTTGATGAAAACGGTTATCTTTTCCACCGTTTTGAACCGCTCGAATTCACCGGCACGGCGTGGAACTATTTCAAAATCTATTTTATCAATATTTTTCTGACCCTTTTGACTTTGGGGCTTTATGTGCCGTGGGCGCGGGTGAGGCGGCGTCGCTATTTTTACAGCAATACCCGTATCCTGGGCGATGGCATTGATTATCTTGCCACCGGTTTCGATTTGCTGAAGGGTTGGCTATTGGTTCTGGCGGGGCTTGCCTGTTTTTACGCGTTGCCATTTTTCGATTTTGGCTTTGCCTATGCCGAAGCAATTTTTTTGGTCGCGGTGCTATTCGCCTATCCTTGGGCGATGAATAAATCACTACAGTTCAATGCGCGGAATATTGTCTGGCGCGATGTTCGATTTACATGGCATGGCAGTTATTGGGGTGTCGCCGCAAATTTATTTATTGCTCCATTGGTAGGCCTATTGACACTTGGCCTGTTACTGCCACTCGCATCACGGATGATGCGGCATTACATCGCCAAAAATTACAGTTTTGGGTCAAAACGGTTCGAGGTAACAACCAATCTTTGGGACTTTTATAAAGCCGGTCTCAAAACAGTCATGCTGTGCCTTGGCATTGCATTTATGATAATTATGCCGCTTGACCTGATTTACGTTAATGCAAATTCAACCCTCGAACAGCTTGATATGAATTCTCACCAATTTTGGATTATTACAATATTTGTGCTTCAACTCTTAATAGTGGGGTTGTTTTTGGTCACCACCAGCTTTTATCGCGCGCAAACCCGCAATCTAATGACTAATGGGCTAAGGTTGGATAACAATATCCGGTTCCGGTCTGAATTATCAGGGCTTCGGCTGGCCTGGATTGTATTGCAAAATGCGGTTCTGATTGTCTTCAGCTTCAGCTTGCTATTGCCGTGGGCGCATGTGCGCTATTATCGCTATCTAACCGAAAACACCTATATCCGTCCTTATAATGATATGACTCAATTTGTTGATGACGAAATTAATGCCGGCCATTCAATTGGGGATGCGGTTAGTGAAGCTGCCGGTCTTGAAATTGCGCTTTAAGAGTTCTTGAAATGAAAATCACCGGCACCTTCACCCCACAAAAAACATCTGAACGATACACGGCCATGCTATTGGTTGATGAACCCAACCAGCCATCTGGTCAATTGCTGCTTGCCATTGATAGGCTAGAGCCGGTTTTAGCCCCAGTCACGATTACGCATGTTAGCGCAATGATGGCAGGTGCCGATTGGCGGATCACACTTGCGGGAAGGGGCATTTTCACTCTGTCAGCGCCGGATTTGCCCGAAAGTCTGACGCCATTGCTGCCCAAAGGCGCGCGGCGCAGTTCATTTGTTGGTCTGGCAGAACGATTAAGATGGCGCGGCATGATTGTTATTTGCATGCTAATCCTTGCCAGCCTGATTGGCATTCGCGCCGGTCTGCCGGCCGCTGGCGATTATATTGCCCGCTTCATTCCTATCCACTGGGCCAAGACCGCAGGCGATACCACTCTTAGCCAGCTTGATCAGCTATTTCTATCGCCAAGCAAGCTGTCTTTGGCTGATCGCGGCCGCATTGACCAGATTTTTGCCAGCATAAACGCCACATTACCGCCTGATGCGATTCAACCAAAATTGCTTTACCGCAGTGCGCCATCTTTTGGGCCAAATGCCTTTGCGCTTCCGGGCAATATTGTCATTCTTCTCGATGAAATGGTTGAATTTGCCAATGATGATGATGTTATTGCTGGCGTTTTGGCGCATGAAATTGGCCATGTAACCAACCGGCATGCCATGCGGATGGTGGCCCGAAGCGCGGTGATTGCCGTCAGTGTCGGTCTGGTTTTTGGCATTGACGATAGTTTTGTTGAAGAAATGGCCACACTTGGCACAAATTTGATTTTATCAAGCCATTCGCGCAAATTTGAACGTGAAGCCGATAAGGTGTCGATACAAATTTTGCAACAGCTTGGGCGTGATCCGACAAGCCTGTTAAAGCTCTTTGACAAATTTGCGGCTGAATGTGGGGACGGATGCAACAAAACAAGCTTTTTTGACAGCCATCCGGGTTTAGACGAACGGCGCGCCTTGTTCGAATAAGCATCATTTCTCAAAGATGCCGGAACGCCACATGCCGATCCCACATG
>DFSK01000109.1:22101-24247 GCA_002378605.1 Alphaproteobacteria bacterium UBA3439 | reverse complement strand
CGTTCGGCTGGCAACATATGGCCTGCGCCGGTCATTATGACACGTTCACTATTGATCAGACTATCGGCCATTGCCGTGCCGAATTTTACCGGCGTCATCCGGTCAGATGCGGCCAGAATACATAAGACCGGCTGGGTGATTTTTGCCGCCGCGGCCTTGCCGCCACTGTAATTATTGCAAGCGGTCAAATCATGGCGAAGGGCATTGGCATGATTGCTTGCCATTAGCCGGTTTCCATAGCCAAGAAAAGAATGACCGGGCTGGGTGTTGTCATGCATATGCGCCATTGGCCCATGTCCCCAACTTGTCATCACGCTAATGGCCTTGCTTAGGGCCTTGTCTGACATTGTTAAAAGCTGATCATTCACCGGAATGGCCAAGGCGCCAGCAATTAGGCCAAGGCGTGAGACACGTTCTGGATAACGCGCTGCGGCATCAATGGCGACAAGGCAGCCTTGGGAATGGCCTACAAGACAGGCCGTTTTCACATCCAAACTATCAAGAAGGGCGATCACCCAATCAGCCATATCTTCGATCGAGTCTAATGGCATGCCACCAGACAAGCCATGACCAGGGAAATCAGGCGCGAGAACCTGAAAGCCGCGATAGGCAAAATACCGGCTTTGCAGAACCCATGTCAGATGGTTCTGGCCGCTGCCATGAAGCAGAACAAGTGCCTCGCCATCATTGGCAAAGGATCGTCCGCCAGTGGCAATATGGATCTGTGTGTCTAATAGCTGATGCTTCATCGTGACTGCCCCCTGATCGACTGCGCGGTTAGTCCTTGGTCTTCGTAAATTTGGCGGCTGCCCGAAATCCCATTTCGAAATCAGCTTTGATATCGTCGAAATCCTCTAGCCCAACCGATAGACGAATCATATCATCAGACAGGCCACCTTCGATCATCGCTTCGGCCGAAATATGCGAATGGGTTGTGCTTGCCGGATGAATCACAAGCGTTTTGGCATCACCAACATTGGCAAGATGCGACGCCAATTCAACCGATTCAATAAAGGTGCGTCCAGCGTCGCGCCCGCCCTTTAGGCCAAATACAATGATCGAGCCCGCGCCGCGTGGCATCATGCGTTTTGCCAGTTCATGCCCTGGGTGATCGGCAAGATTAGGATGGCGTACCCAAGCCACCGCATCATGACCGCATAGAAATTCAAGCATCTTGGCAGTGTTATCCATGTGACGCTGCATCCGCAAAGGCAGGGTTTCCATCCCTTGCAGGATATGAAATGCATTTGTTGGCGATAGTGACGGGCCGAAATTATACATGCCTTCGGCGCGGAATTTTGCGGTAAAGGCAGCGGGGCCAAATTCTTCGTAGAAATTAATTCCATCCATCGCGTAATGCGGGCCTGCAATGGTTGGAAATTTGTCATTCTGCCCCCAATCGAAATTGCCGCCATCAACCACCGCGCCACCAATAGCAACGCCGTGGCCGCCAATCCATTTGGTCAATGAATGAACGATCAGATTGGCGCCAAGCTCGAAAGGTTTCAACAGCCAAGGGGTATTGAAAGTACAATCAAGCATCAATGGAATGCCGGCCTTGGCGGCAATTTTCCCCACCGCTTCGACATCCATGATATCGAGGCCCGGATTGCCAATCACCTCGCCAAAAATCATTTTGGTATTGGGCTGGATGGCCTTTTCGATGCCATCAAGATCAGACGGGTCAATAAAGCTTGTGGTGATACCAAAACGCGGAAGCGTGTTTTCCAACAGATTGATATTGGCACCATACATTCGCGATGATGAAACGATATGATCGCCTTGCGAACATAGCACCAAAAGCGCGGTTGAAAGCGCTGCCATGCCTGATGCGGTTGCCGTTGCCGCAACCCCGCCTTCAAGCGCGGCAACACGCTGTTCCAGCACGGCAACAGTCGGATTCGAGATGCGCGTATAAAGATGGCCGCCAAGCTCTTGGTTATAAAGCGCGGCCGCATGTTCTGTATTTTGAAACACATAGGATGTTGTCTGATGGATTGGCACTGCGCGAGACCCATGACGTTCGTCGGGCACATGACCCGCATGTAGGCTCAACGTGTCAAATTTATAGTCACCGCTCATCTCAGGCCGCCTTTTTTGATGTTCACATCCGTTCTTTTTGCCCGCTTCGGCAAGGCAAGTCAAT
>DFSK01000109.1:17066-21816 GCA_002378605.1 Alphaproteobacteria bacterium UBA3439 | reverse complement strand
CAAGGCAAGTCAATAAAGGCACGCGCGCTGAGTCATATCGAAAGCTGGGTTATGCCAAAACCTGCTATCTTAAAAATCAGATGATTGGGCGGCTGTTCTTTGATGATCAGCCAAGGCGAAAATAATCGATGCCGTCTTCGGTCTGAATTCGCATTTCATTGCGCGCAACAAGATGGTTTAGATGCGCGCGCGCCTCACAGCTGGCAAAGAATAATTCATGGTCGGTCAAGTCAAAGGCAAAAAGCGCATGCATTGCTCCGGCCGTTGTGATTGGCCCATTGGCCGCAGCCTTGCGCAATAGATCAAGCCGCGTATCGTGATGTTCAATCAGATCAGCCGCCCGCGCGCCGCCACCAAAATAAGGCCAGTCATGCCCCGGAATGATTAACCAGTCATCACCTAGATGGCGCATTTGATCAAGATAGCTGTAATAATGCCCAAGCATATCAATCTCGATAGACCGAAGGCTGACCGAAATATTCGGTGAGATGCGGGGCAATAGAAAATCAACACAGATATGAAGCTTGCGGTCGTCATCGGACAGGCTCATATGGCCCGGTGAATGGCCGGTATCAAAACGTGGTGTCCAGACGCCTGATTTACTGTGAAAGCGGTGATCGGTATCAATGATTGTGACATCGGGAAGGTCGCCAGATAATTTGCGGAAATAATTGCCCTGTGACCGGATGCGTTCGACAATGTCGCTGGCTAGCCCGAAACGGGCATAGGTATCGCCCATGATATTGCCGAATGCGGCATCAGATTGCGCAAGACTCCAGCTTGCCTGGGCATGTTCAACCGCGCCCATATAGATAGGGGCGCCAGTGATGGCCGCCAGCGCGCCCGCATAGCCAACATGATCAGCATGATAATGCGATACGATAATGCCAATCACCGTTTGGCCGGCCAATGGCCCTGCCAACATCACTTGCCACTGATCGGCGATGGCCTGACTTTGAATGCCGCAATCAAGAAGCAACCAGCCATCTTTCGTATCAAAGGCATAAAGATTGATATGGTTTAACCGAAACGGCAGGGTAAAACGCATCCAGTAAAGATCATCAGCAAGCGCCACCATTTCACCAGCTTTAGGCGGGTCAATGGCAAGAGGGGTCATTGATGGGTTTGGCGTGTTTGGCATGTGCGTTTCTCTTATTAGAACAGGATGGCCCGAAATGATGAGACCCCGAAAATGGTGAAACCCCGAAAATGATAAAACAAGAATGAGGTAATGATTGAATATGGATCAGAAAAAAGGGTGCATTATATAGGGGTAATAAAGTGGCAATGAATTGCCTCCCACTGGTTTGAAATTAGCTGCCAGCAAAATCATGCTGACGCCAAGCTTCATAAATCACAATCGAGACGGCATTGGCAAGATTTAGCGACCGGTTATTCGCCACCATTGGCAAACGTAATTTGTGATCTGGCGCGATGCTGGCGTGAATATCGGCTGGCAGGCCAGCGGTTTCCGACCCAAATAGAAAGGCATCGCCCGGGGCAAAGGTACGTTCATATATGGTCTCTTCGCCCTTTGTCGTAATGGCAAAAAGCCGCGGCTGGTCAAGCCAGTCCAGACAGGTCGCCAAATCATCATGAATATGAACATCGCTTAGCGTGTGATAATCCAGCCCCGCACGCCGACATGATTTTTCGTCAAGCGTAAAGCCAAGCGGTTTGATCAAATGCAGACGATTACCGCTATTTGCCGAAAGCCGGATGATATTGCCGGTATTGGGCGGAATTTGCGGCGCAAATAAAATAATCTCAAACATCAATGGAAATGCCTTGGAAAATAGGGGTGGCTAAAATCACCATTGGCGGCGTTAAAGTGGCAATCTGTGACGCTGATCAAAAGTGATGCTGGTCAATGCGATCACCATTCAAATAAAAACAGCCAGCCATAGGAAATGATCACCGCTGGCACAGCGGAATAAAGGGTTGCCACCACCGCCACTTTGGGGGCAATCGCAATGGCTGGAAACAGCGCGTCACCATCATTGCTAAGGGCGTTTCCGATCTGCGCCGATAGGGGCAGAATGCCAGCAAGATACATTGTCGTGACCAAAACCTGTGGCCCGCATCCCGGTAAAAAGCCAATCAAAATGGCGATCATCGGGGTGAAAAGCGTAAAGCCGCTAAAGACCTGTTTCAGGTCAATCGCAAAGAAATAGACCGACAAATCAAAAACCAGATAGGCGCCAATCACCCAAACGGTCACAAAATTAGTGTCGGCAACGGTGCGCCGAAGTATCGTCCCGCTTGCCGAAAAAGCGGTATCACCGCTAATGCCAAATCGTGGTGCAAGCCGCATGGCAACGGCTAATACGCCGCCAAGCACGCCAAGAAGGCTTGCCGGCTTATCGAGATAGTCGCTTGCAAATAACGCATCAACATCGACCTGAAAGGCAACAAGCGCGGCAAGAACCAGCCCGGGAAGCATGATGATTAACCAAATCCGGTCTAGCCATGGCGTGCTGGCATCTTCGTTCATATGGTCAACATCCTGCCCATCGCCAAGTGAGCCGCGCAGAAAATCACGGCCATGAATATAATTGACGATCCAGCCGCTTAATGTGCCAACAACAAACCCAAGCGCGACCATTGCAAGACCGACAAGGGGTTGCTGTGCAATCAAAAGAAAAGCGGCGTCACCCATCGTTGCGGTCAATACCGCGACAACACTGCCAAAACTGAGGCGGCCCGATACATATTGCGTCACCACAATAATAGCCCCGCCACAACCGGGAAGAGCGCCAAGCGCGGCGGCAACAGGCACTTGCCAGAAAGTTGCCTTGCGCAGCGCCGCTGCCGCATCGATATTCAATAGCCGTTCAATGCCGTAGAAAATGAAAAATGTGCCAGCAACAAAGGTGCTGACCTGAATATAGGCATCGGCAATGGCTTTGAATAGAATGTCATTAAATTCAGATTCAACATGCATCATCACATAGCCAGCCAACAGAACCGGAAATAGAATCAATAGACTATGAAATGCGGTCGCAGGGCCGCGTGGCCCCCCTATTGTGGGCTGTGAGTTTGCCAATGGTGACAAGTTCTGATCCATGACATAAATTTAGCAGCTTCTAACTTTAATCACAATGGCTTATATTACCATCAATGCTGGCTTGCCCCTTATGTGAATTTGGTGCGATGCTGGCAATCTGATATCGTTAAATCTGGCATCACCAGTCCGGCATCGCCAAGTCTGATATTTTGGGGAATCCAACATGGCACATCGCCAAGATAATCAATTGCTATATAGCTCCCCAATTCTGTTATTCGGCGCGGCGCCTATCGCTGGATCATTGTTATCTTGTCTTGATCACTGCCAAAACTGGCCGGTTCTTGCGGCAGATGGTGGTCTTCGCACGGCTTTGTCATGTGGGTTGCGGCCACAAGCGGTGATTGGTGATATGGATTCGGCAAATGATCTTGATCAGCTGCCAGATGATATTCGCCAGATAAAATTATCCGGACAAGATGATACTGATTTTGAAAAATCGCTTGGTGTGATTTCTGCGCCTTTGATCATTGGCATTGGCTTTCTTGATGGCCGGTTTGATCATTCCTTGGCGGCGCTTGATGCGCTGGCGCGATTGCCGCATGACCGGCCAGTTTTATTGGTTGGTGGTGATGATGTTTTATTGCGTTTGCGCGGTGATTTTGAAATGACGCTACCGCTGGCAAGCCGGTTTTCGGTCTGGCCGCTTGGCCGCCAGCATTTTTTGCGCTCGCACGGGCTGGAATGGCCGTTGGATGACGTCACAATGGCGCTTGGCAAACGAACCGGCACCTCGAATCGGGTGATTGGCAAGCCGGTTTCGATCACGGCTGGCGCGGGTGACGGCTATGTCGTGATGGCGCCTTTTACCGCATTTGATGTGATGCTTGATGCGGCGATGGCAATCGCAGATTTGCCGGCGTGAATTTGCAGTAGGGGCGAAAAATCAATGAATTGTCAGCCTTGCCCTGATCCGGATGATGGGCAAGACAGTCCTGTTTGAAATCGGATGTGTCGTTATTGCTTTGTGTGAAGCCTCGCCCTATAGTTTGGCCTGATATATTTTACCGGCAGGAGACGATTAATGCATAAATCCGCGTCATCGACCACGGCAGTGATGCGCCATCATGTGCTGACAGATGCTATTCTTTTTGGCCCTTTTGCAGCAAAAGCCATGTCAGCGCCTATGGCAAAGGCTTTTCTCATTGTCGTTGGCAGCCTGCTTTTGGCGGTGTCGGCACAAATCAAAATTCCGTTTTATCCAGTGCCGGTAACCGGACAAACACTGGTTGTTCTATTGATCGGCATGACCTATGGCCCGCGCCTCGGCGGGGCAACGGTTGCGGCTTATTTGCTGCAAGGGGCGATGGGATTGCCTGTTTTTGCTGGCACGACTGTTGGCATGGCGGCATTGCTTGGGCCAACGGGTGGTTATCTTGCAGGGTTTTTAGTTGCGGCGGTTATTATGGGCTTTTTGGCTGAACGCGGCATGGGCCGTTCGGTCATTAGCACGGTGATTGCGATGGTGATTGGCAATGCCGTAATCTATGCAATGGGCGTGTCATGGCTGACAACCTTCATCGGCATGGAAAAAGCGCTGATGTTTGGGATGGCAAAGTTTTTATATGGTGATGCGTTAAAGCTGGTGATTGCTGCCTGTTTGATGCCGGTAGCATGGCGGTTTGTGAAATCTACGCAAAAATAATAGGGGTCTGCCACCAGCCATAATGCTGGTCAATCCCTGGT
>DFSK01000109.1:0-16801 GCA_002378605.1 Alphaproteobacteria bacterium UBA3439 | reverse complement strand
CTGGTCAATCCCTGGTCAATCCCTGGCCAACCACTGTGTTTCAAAATTACGCTCCGGCATTTGCCGAAGCGTTTTTTATGGTTACGGCTTAAATGCGTGTCAGATATTGATTGTCATTCGCTGGCCGGTCAAACGGCATTGGCGCATTACCAAGCGTTTCAAATTCTTCCAGCACATCAGCAATATCAAGAACTTCGGCCTCACCGGATGCTTCGATGATTTCAAGAAGACGTTCTTCTGGTGACTCGCCCTCATGATGTAAAATCGTGACGGCAATGACAGCAGCGATGCTGCTTGTCACGACATTATCCTCATTGGTGACAGGCCTTACGAAAGGAATGACGCGGCAATCTTGCCGTCGGTCATGATCGTTCATGCGCATGACAATACTCCATTAACGAAGGGGCGTTGTAGGGATGAATGAAGGTCAAGTTATGGTTTGGGCGTTGATCACGCCGGACATCAACAAATTGATATAGCCATGCTTGTTTCATACGAGATGTAGTGTGTCTTGATTTTCCTTTTGGGGAAAGTGAAAAATGCAAAAAACCGCAAACGGTCGGGCGTTTTTCCCGATTTTGCGGTTTTTTCTTAGGCTTTTTATCCCGAAAGGGAGGATATGAATTAGTTGCCGACGCGCCTTACAAGGATTTTGCCAGCTGGTTTGTTATTCACATTTTTCACCGTATTGGTCGCCTGGCTGAAGATCACGGTTTCAACGCCGAAAGTATCAACAACATTGACGCGGGCGCGAACCTGACGCCCCGTTTCTTGTGCCAGCCTTTGCTAATCCTTGCTAATCCTTGCCTATTCTCGCAAGCGGATGTCCTATTCGGTCTCATCCAGCACTTTGCGCGCTGCGCGCATACATTCCAGCGCCTGCGGCACGCCGCAATAAATGCCAATCACATGGATGATCGCTCGCAATTCTTCGCGTGTGACGCCGTTGTTGATTGCGCCACGGCAATGCAATTCCCATTCTGTCATTTTGCCAAGCGCGCCAATCATGCTGAGATTCATCATTGACCTTGTTTTGACGTCAATTGCCTCATCGCCCCAGCCAAAGCCCCAGCACCAAGCGGTCATCGCTTCTTGAAAGGGGCGTGAAAAATCATCAGCACCATCAAGCGATTTTTGGACATATTCGGCACCAAGAGTTGCTTTACGTTTTTCAAGGCCAGTTTCAAAAAGATCTTTATCCATGGTTTTCCCATTCTGTTATCTAGGTTGGTGGCGCGAATCGGCCGTATTTTGTTGTGTGGGTCATTTTTGTCAGACCTGACAAGCGGTTAAGATTGCGGACAGTCGGCCAGCCAGTCAATAGGGTTTTTCCGTGGCAAACCGTTTCACCAAATCAGAGCACAAGCCATGGTGTTTTTTCTAAATTTGCAGCATTTAAATTAGTAAATTGGAGTAAACCTGAAGTCGGGCTATCATCGGTTGCAGATTAGCGGGCAAGGCTCGCATTTCGTAAACAGATGCCGCCATGCAATCGGGTCGATGTGATTTGGAATGTGATAAAGGGAACAGGGTAAAGATGATCGAGGTTATTCCGGCAATAACGTCAAGCCAAGCCAAAACCGGATCTGACGCAGAAACATCTGAAGGTAAAGTCGAATTATTGGCCGCTGCGGCAGATTTTTTTGCCGACCGGCTGTTAACCCGCAAACAGCAAAAACGCCTCAGCTTTTTCATTGAATTTACCGCCCAGCCGGTGCGCGGGCCAATCAGCCTTGATATGCTTGCTGGTAAATCAGGCCTGTTTGGGTTTCGTCCGCCCCGCCTGTTCGAGATGACGGTTTCATCGGCTGCCGGAATGCGGGCGGCATTAGATGCGGTTGCTGTTGAAATGGTTCATATTGCGCAAATCATGAGCCAGCGATTAGAGATATTTGCCAAAAAACGGAAAATAGACGGGCAACGTGAAACAGCATTAAAGGCACGATGGCTTGGGAAGCGTGCTGTGTTTATCGACGCTTTGCCGCGGATTGAGCGGGCATGGGTGATCGAAGCTGAGGTCACGTCAAAACAGCTTGTTGGTGAATTTCTGTCTTGGTCATCTGGCCGCATCCGGTCGGTGCCACGCCAACGCCCAAAGGGGGATAAAATTGGACTTTATCGTGTTCGGCCAACAAAAATTGCGATGCCCGCATCAAGTCAGATATGGAGTGACAAAGAAGAGGAGACAGTGATGGTGCCGTCGATATCTGGCGCAGAATCGCTTCGTTCAGAGCCAGCCCAAACGCCTGCATTTCCTCAAAATTTCAGCCCAGATATCGTTCCAGCCGATTTTGCTGCGGTTGATGCCGCTGGCGCAAGCGGTCGCAACCTGTCAAATGATTCGGCAAATGATTCGGCAATTGGTTCGGCGCAACAGGGTGACGGTCGCCAGGCCAAGGCACGGCAAATGGTGCCAGCACCAGCCGCGCAGAAGATTGCCGCCGCCGCGCCAATTGAACCGCCGCAAATGGCCGAATTTGCCATTTATGTTGAGGTGCCGTCACTTGGCACAACGAGGCGGCTAAATAGCGGCGCATTTCAGGGCAAGTTAAATGATCTTTTAGAGCGCGGATTAATTGCCCGCGAGTCGGTTCGCGCGGCGATGCGCCTTGCCGATGAGCGTCGTCGCCAGCTTCGCTAGATCGCCGGATGTGCCATCGTTAATTATTTGATGACGTTTGCGCTGCAAATGGATATGGTGCCAGCAACGGATTTTGGCTTGGACGCGGCGCGCGCGCCAGCCGGTGATAACGGTTGTTGGAAAACAGGTTTGAACAAATGAATATCTTTAAAAGCGTCAAGGATGAAGTTCTGGTGCCAATCCATCCTGCTGGTTGGCCGTTCATTTTCCTGTTCATCCTTGTTTCGGCAATCATCACTTATTTCTGGGCAGGGTTTTTGCTTCCGGGCAGTCTTTTGTCGTTATGGTGTATTTATTTTTTCCGCAATCCAAAGCGCACCACGCCAGTGACCGACCATCTTGTGATCGCGCCAGCTGACGGGCGGGTGCTATCAACCGGTATTGTTCCCGTTCCCGATGATCTTGATCTGCCAAAAGGCGAATGGCGGCGCATTTCGATTTTCATGAATGTATTTGATGTTCATGTGAACCGTGCGCCTGTTGCCGGTAAGGTGACAGCCACATCCTATCATAAGGGTGCTTTTTTAAATGCCAGCCTCGATAAAGCTTCGGAGCAGAATGAACGCCAGAATATGGTTCTTGAAATGGCATCGGGCCAGCCTGTTGGTGTTGTGCAGATCGCGGGGCTTGTTGCCCGCCGGATTTTGCTTGAAGCAGCGGTTGGCGATTATCTGAATATCGGCCAGCAATATGGCATTATCCGATTTGGCAGCCGTGTTGATGTGTGGTTGCCAGCCTCGACGCCAGTTTATGTTCTGGCGGGTCAAACAACAATTGCTGGCGAAACCATCCTTGCCGATTTATCGGGCAAGACCGCTGAAATCACCGACGGGGTTTGCCGGTAATGAGCGATCGCCCTCAAAAGAAAAAGCGTTTCAGATCGGTTTCGATCTACTGGCTTTTGCCCAATATTCTAACCGTTGCCGGATTTGCCTCGGGCCTAACCGCATTGCGATTTGCGATGGATGGACGTTGGGCTGGGGTGATTATTTTGATCAGTGTGGCCGCTGTTTTTGATGCGCTTGACGGGCGCACCGCGCGCCGGTTTCAAACCTCAAGCGCCTTTGGCGCCGCGCTTGACAGCTTGTCTGATCTGGTTGTGTTTGGCGTTGTTCCGGCTTTATGTCTGTATATCTGGGCCTTGCAAGATGCTGGCACGATGGCATGGTGGGCAACATTATTTTATGCAGTTTCGATTGCGCTTCGCCTGGCACGATTTGATTCTGAACTGCCTGATCCGCCCGATTATGCCAAAGGCTATTTTACCGGTATTCCCGCCCCTGCATCTGGCTTTCTTGTGTTATTGCCGATTGTTATTGATTTGCAATTCAATCTGGAAATTGCGCGTGATGCAAATTGGGTGGCGGCATGGTTGGTTCTGGTTGGTGCTGGCGCGGTTAGTTCGCTTCCAACCTTTGCCGGCAAGCGGGTGAAATTGCCAGTCGAGTCGGTACTTCCGGTTTTGGCGGGGATTGGCCTTCTTGGCGCTGCTGTGGTGACCGAGCCTTGGTTCACCTATATGGCGGTGGTGGTGATCTATACGCTTAGCCTGCCGCTATCAACATTGCAGTTCTTGCGCGAACGCCGGCAATATGAAGGCAGCAAAACAAGCTAGCGGCCTGCTTGGCGGTCTTCTTGCGCGGCAATGCGTTCACGGTGAAACAGATAGATGCCGCATCCGACAATGATGCAAACGCCAAGAATTGTAGTTTTGGCGGGCAGATCGCCAAAAACCAGATAGCCTAAAATCACCGATGAAATAATCTCGGTATATTGAAATGGTGCCAGGACACTTGCTGGTGCGTTATTGGCTGCCCAGACGATGAAGATATGGCCAATGGTGGCGACAAGCCCCATATAGATAATCCATTCAAATTGTTGCGCATTTGGCATAATGAAGCCGGTGCCAGCAAGATCAAACATCTGGCCGATGAGCATGGTAGCGCCAAGCGCGATTGTCGCTGTAATGCCGACAATGAATTGCATTTGAAACGGATGCGCTCTGCCGGCAAGACGGCGGGTGATCGTAACATAACCTGCCATAGCAAGGGCAGTTGCCAGCGGAAACAGGGCTGGAGCGCCAAAAATCACAATGCTTGGCTGCAAAATAACCACCACCCCGAAAAGCCCGATGACAATCGCGATTATCCGTCTTTGCCTGATTTGCTCACCCAGAAAAAGCGCTGATAGCGCGGTCAGGATCAATGGCTGCACAAAATAAATTGAAATGGCTTCGGCCATTGGCAAATGCTGAAGCGCGGCAAAGAAACAGACGGTGGCAATTGCCAAGAGAATGCCGCGGGCAAATTGCATCATCAAAGTGCCAGCCGGAACATGCCATTGACGCGTCCAGATAACCAATGGCGCCATCAGCAAAATTTGCATGACAAACCGCATGAAGGTAACTTCGACAGGATCTAATGCTTGGCCAAGAAGCTTGGCGAAAACATCAAGGATTGGAATAAACAGCATGGCCGCGCAAAGCTGCAATATGCCCCTTGTCGTGCTGGCACTATCATTGCTTAGGCGATTGGATGCTGGTGGTATCATGGGCAGAACATTTCCCGTAATCTTGATCAAGGTCAATCTAATTCGATTGGGGCCAATGCGGTTGGGGCGAATTCGATTGGGGCTGGATTGCTTTATCCATCCGGCTTATACTTAGGAAATCTTGTAACCAACACAACAGATGGGTGATGCCATGACAAGCGGGCTTATTGAAAAATGCCTCAATAATGGCATTCGCATGACGAGCCAGCGGCAGATTATTTTAGGTGTCATTGAAGGGTCGGAAGATCACCCTGATGTTGACCAGCTATATCGGCGTGCTGTTGAGCAGGATCGCACAATTTCAATTGCCACTGTCTATCGAACGGTGAAATTGCTGGAAGAGGCGGGGGTTATCGACCGGCTGGAATTTGGTGATGGGCGCGCACGTTATGAGGAATCTGGCGAGCATCACGAACATCTTGTCGATGTTGAAACGGGCGAAGTGATCGAATTCTACCATGCTGAACTCGAAGCCTTGAAAGAGCAAATTGCCCGTGAAATGGGCTATGAACTCGTCGATCATCGTCTTGAACTCTTTGGCCGGAAATTGAAATCCTAAATTCAAATTTAGCCCCTGAAAATAGGCTAGGGCGTGGTTTTTGCGTGATAGGGTCGGCTCATCATTTGCGGTGATGGCAGTTGATTGTACTTCGGTGGAAATCGCGTTATAGGATGTTAGCGGCTTTGTTATTCATGCGTTATGCTGGTCTTTGGTTTTACGACTGGCGCCTATCTTGGACATCAATATCATGCAGGCGAAAAGCAATACCGGCAACGTGATCAGGCTTGCGGCGGCGCAGGCCCTTTCAATGACAACGATGAATGTGAATATCATCAATACCGCGCTTGTTGGCAGCCTTTTATCGCCCTTGCCGTGGCTGGCGACGCTGGGGCTGTCACTGCAATTTGTCACCTCGATGCTGACAACCTTGCCAGCGTCATTGCTGATGGTTCGATTTGGCCGTCGGCCGGTTTTTATGGGTGGGGTGATGATCGCGGCTGTATCTGCCTTTACCCAAGGCATAGCCATTTTAATTTCAAATTTCTGGCTGTTTTGTCTGGCTTCGATGTTTCTTGGTATCGCGCATGGCTGCGCTGGCTTTTATCGCTATGCCGCCGCCGATAGTGCCGAAGAATCACAAAAGCCAAAGGCCATTTCCTATGTGCTGGCTGGTGGCTTGCTTGCTGCTTTCATGGGGCCGGAAATCGCCCGTAATACAGTTGATTTTGTGCCAGGCCATCTTTATGCGGGCTGTTTTTTCAGCGTTGCCGCCGTGCAGCTTGTTTCGCTTTGGTTTTTAAGTGGGGTGCAAATTCCAAAACCGAAACGCACCGGTTCGGGTGGGCGGCCGATTGGCAGTTTTTTCAAAATGCCCATTTTTGTCGTTGGCGTCATTAGCGCGGCCATTGGCTATGCGATGATGAGCTATATGATGACCGCCACGCCATTGCAGGTGGTCAATGTTGCCAAGCTTGGAACCTCGGCCAATGCGACCATTATTCAATGGCATGTTGTGGCCATGTTTGCGCCTGCCTTTTTTACCGGCAATCTGATTTCCCGATTTGGCGCGCCAATCATTCTGACAAGTGGCGTGCTGATTTATCTGGCGGCCATTGCCAGTGCGCTTCTTGGTGATGGGTTCTGGTGGTATTTTGTGGCGTTAGCCTGTATGGGGCTGGGCTGGAATTTCCTGTATATTGGCGGCAGCTCGCTGGTGGCAAGCGTGGCCAACCCAGAAGAACGCGGGCGGGTTCAGGGCATTGCCGATTTGGTTACCACAACATCGGTTGCCACGGCATCCTTGGCCGCCGGCGCGTTGCATAGCCAATTTGGCTGGGAAGTGATGGTTTTATCAGCCCTAGGGCCGGTAATGATTATCGCCATTGCGCTGGCGTGGCTGGGATTGCTACACCGTCCTAAGCATGCATAATTTTTAATTTGTTTCCATGATTTAGCCGATTAGACGCTGTGGTGAACAGGGTGTGAATTCAGTTATATTGCGGTGCAGCATTTTAAAATACCCTGTTTTATTATGCACAATATGGAACTAATTAATTTTCAAATTAGATTTTATAAAGATACAAGCCAAAAAAAAGGTCGTGAGCAAGCTCACGACCGAGTCTAGGGAGGAAACACACAAACCTTCGTTTGGTGCAATGCAGTATATGGGATTAATAATAATTTAAGTCAACCCCACTGACTAATTTAAATTTCATAAAAATAGATAGCGGCGCATGGCCATGCGCAAATACCACTGAAATATCGTTTCTTACGGGTTTTTTGGTAAATTTACCGCCGGAATCGGCGGCATTTTGGCAAATATTGATGACGGATCGTCATGAATCTGCCGCATCGATTCAAGACTATGCGCAGAATCGCGCTTGGCAAGCCGCTTGCCGGCCTGATCAACAACAAGCGCATGATGGCAGTAATCGGGAACCGGAAGCGCAAAAAGCGCCTGTAAAAGCCGGTGAAGATGGGTTGATTCGACAAGATCATCGCCGCGGGTAACAAGCGTGACCCCATCAAGCGCATCATCAATCACCACGGACAAATGATAGGACACGGCAATATCGGCGCGGGCAATCACCACATCGCCAAATTGTGCTGGATTGGCAATCTGCGGGCCAGCTAGATGGTCAAACCAAGACAGGTGATCGCCATTGCCCGCAATCATGGCCATGTCAATCGCGGCATCCATGCGAAGACGCCATGCCGCGCCGTGACCGGCGGCATGACGGCGGGCCTGTTCTTTTTTGCTTAATAATTGATCGGTATTGGCAATAGCCGCGTCATGTGATGCGGCTGGGCTGGTTCGATCAATTTGCGATGCAGGGGCCGCATGTGGCGCCGATAATAACGCGTTCAATTCGCGGCGGCGAAGATAGCAAGGATAGACAAGCCCCTTATCCTGAAGCGTTTTTAGGGCGGCTTGATAGGCTGGCATCCGCTGTGATTGGCGCGGTGCATTACGGCCTGATTGCGGGTCATTGGTGCTGCCATGCCAATTCAGCCCCAGCCAGTCCAAATCATTGAAAATTTGCGCGGTAAATATATCGCGGCACCGCGTATGGTCGATATCGTCAATCCGCAGGATCATTTTGCCGCCCGAATGCCGCGCCAGATCATGTGCCACCTTGGCCGCATAGGCATGCCCAAGATGTAAAAGGCCTGTTGGGCTTGGCGCAAATCGGGTAATGAAGGGGCGATCCATGGCAGTGATCCTGCTGTTCGTCTTAATCCAGACCTATCGCTTTGCAACAATTTCGTCAATGACGATAGCGGACGGCAAAATCGAGGATATTGCGCCTTGATGATTTTGACAGGTCATCTGCCAGCCAATCTTTTTGTCAATCGGGCGGGTAATCGGGCGGGCAATCGGGCGGGCGATCGAGTGGGCAATCAGATAACCATTTTGGCAAAGGCCGGTTTGCTGGTAACAATTGACAAAACATAAGATGGAAACATATTTTGGCGCCGCTTAACGGGAGAGAGTTTATGGAAATGCGCAGTTTTGGTGATTTATCTGGGCCATTTATTCCGCCTTCACGCGGCGGCCAAGCCAGCAGCCTGATTATCCTGCTTCATGGTTGGGGTGCTGATGGCAATGATCTTGCCGATCTGGCCTATCCGATTTCGGTTCGGTTTCCCGGCGCGGCTTTTTTTGTGCCAAATGGGCCATCGCCTTGTAAGATGAATCCTGCAGGGCGCGAATGGTTTGATATTGATGATCGGGTGAATGGGCCGGTTGCTGCAGCGCCTGTTATTGACGCGGCGATTACCGCTGCGCTTGCTGCATTGAACCTGCCAACATCGGCATTGGCGCTTGCCGGATTTTCCCAAGGCGGCATGATGAGCCTTCATTGCGGGTTACGCCATGCCGCGCCTCCAGCAGCCATTGTCAGTTTTTCCGGCGCGCTTTTGCGGCATAATGACCTTGTTGATGGTGCCACTTATCCGCCCGTTCTATTGGTTCATGGTACCGATGATCAGGTGGTACCTTTTGCGCTTCAGGGCGCGTCATATGACGTGATGCAAAGCCGGTCAATTACGGTTGAAACCCTGGCCTGTGACGGCCTTGGTCATGGTATCGACCCGGATGGCCTATCAGCGGCGATTGCGTTTCTGGCGAAATATCTGCCAGCCTAGGGTGATAATCTGATTTTGACGGTCTTTGTTATTTGGTCGCCAATATCTAGTGGCTGTTTGAATATTCCTGTCCATATATTGATTCCAGAGGGTTGTTTTTCAATCGCTGGCATGTTTTGCTTTGTCAGATGTCATGGGTAGCGTTTGTAAAGACAATTTGTCTTTAGACAGGGAGACATGAATGAATGCAGGCAGTTTTGCACCAGCTTTGGTTCTGAATGCAGATTTCAGGCCGTTAAATTATTTTCCGCTGTCCTTATGGTCGTGGCAGGACACGATCAAGGCTGTGTGTCTTGATCGCGTGACAATCATTTCGGAATATGAACAAAAGATCTCGTCGCCAAGCATGGAGATGAGCTTGCCATCGGTTATTGCGCTAAAGGAATATGTGCCGCAAAAGCGAAATCCTGCCTTTACCCGGTTTAATGTGTTTTTGCGTGATCGCTTTTCCTGCCAATATTGCGGCACCGGCTTTTCGGCGTCTGATTTGACCTTTGATCATGTCGTGCCGCGCTCGAAAGGCGGGCGAACCAATTGGACAAATGTGGTTGCGGCCTGCGGCTCATGCAATTTGCGCAAAGGCAATTTGCTGCCTAGCCAGTGCAATATGTACCCATTATCGAAACCGGCGGCGCCTAATGTTTGGCAATTGCAGGAAAATGGCCGCGCTTTCCCGCCAAATTATCTTCATGAATCATGGCGTGACTATCTTTATTGGGATAGCGAATTGCAAAGTGATGAATAATCTGGCCTGCGGGAGTCAAAGGCAGTCGCTGCGACTCTCGGTAAGCAGCACCGGTTCTAGGCTAGCATCACCGTCTAAATTTTTTCGGCAATTTTAATGGCGGTGCGGCATCCAGTCTGGATGACATCATGGAGCAATTTATAATGCCGCGCTTCACGCCCTTTATAATCAACAGCAATGTCGCGATGTTCCAGCTCTTCATCACGAAACCGTTCAATTTTCGTTTTTAATTCAGCTTCATCCTCACCAAGATTTTCAGCCTGTTTCTGGTAATGTTCGCCAATCACCTCTTCGACCGCAATCGTACAGGCCATAGCCGCCTTTGGCCCCATTGCCGCGGTTACCACGCCAAGCGCAAATCCAGCGGCGCCCCAAAGCGGATCCAGCAAAGATGGCCTGACCCGACGTTCATTGATCAATGAGTCAAAGGTTTCCAGATGTTCGACCTCTTGCGCCATCATATGGCGGATTTCTTCGCCCATCGGATGTTTGTCCAACACCACCAACTGCCCACGATAGATTTGCTGGGCGGCGCGTTCACCAGCATGGTCAACACGGATATAGCGTTCGATATCTTGCCGGTTTGTCGTGGTTTTTGCCGTTGTCATGAAAAAGCCTTTGCCGGTCAGAAACAGAATTGGTTCACATACGTCTTAACGAGATAAGTGCCGCGGCAATAATGTCAAGACTGATCAACGCATTCCATCCTGCCATTGATAGGCCGAAAAACGACCATGCCACATCGTCGCACCGCACCAACGGCGTTTCAAGAAGCATTTGCGTCATCGCCGAAATGTCACCATCAAGCGAAAGATTGGCGGTACAGCCGCTAGGCCCCGCCCAAAATCCCCATTCAATGCCAGCATGATAGCCGCCAAGCGCCGCACTGATCACACCGCTGATGAGGATGAGTTGTAGCATCAGGCGGGGCATAATGCCGCGAAGGCCGATAACGGCCAGAATCATCACGGCCAGATGCGGCCAGCGTTGCCAGATACAGAGGCTACAGGGGGCCAAACCGCCAGCATATTGAAATAATAACGCGCCGCCCAACAACCCGGTGGAAATACCGCCTGCGATCATCAGGCCAAGCCGGTGGCCGATCAGGGGAATCATAGGATTGTTCATTATGTTATCCCTATTGCAATGGCAAATAGACACACAAGCGCCGTCACGAGCAAGATCACAATCTTAGGATTTCCATTATGTCTTGCAATAGCCGCGATAATCGCAAATCGCAAACCACGGCCAATAATGGATATCAGAACAAAAGGCATAAGACCAAAACCGCCAAGACCGGCGCTAATCGCGATAACCTTATAGGGAAGCGGTGAAAAAGCGCCAAGAAATACCAGAAAAATGCCAAATTCGGCAAAGCCGGTTTCAACTGCGGCAAAGGCGGCTGGCGCGGCAAGCTTGGCAGGCAGAACCGCCAACCAATCGTGAATATGAAGGCTGAAAAAGCGACCAATCGCCCAGCCTCCAGCACCGCCAATGACCGATGCGATCGTGCAGCCAATGGCCAATTGCCGCCAACGGGCAGGACGTGCCAGCACCGTGGCAACAAGCAATGGATCAACCGGAACAGGAATGATGATCGATTCTAGAACGGCGAATAAATACATCGCCCGCACCGCCAATTTGGTCGCAGCGGCGCGAATGAGTGAATCATATTGTTGCTTTAAAAATCGCCAAACTGGCATCGGTCACCATAAATCAGACCTTGGGATTAATCGCGTTTTGCAACGGACTTTGTGCCAATGCCCCGAAAGACAATCCTTGTTGGTACGGCTGAAGGGACTTGAACCCCCACTCTGTCACCAGAAGCGGATTTTGAATCCGCCGCGTCTACCATTCCGCCACAGCCGCATTTTCCAACAGGAAAACAGTTCCTACCCAAATTATTCAGCTGATGCAAGCCTCTGTGATACCGCGTCTGCCAGTTTTTCCATCGAATGGTCGCGAATACCGCAATCCTTCATGCCCGCAATTGTGTCAAACAGGTAATCATAGCAATGACCGTTAAATCCGATTGCCGTTGCCACTGTCGTGACCAGATCTTCAAATGGCATCGGCGGCGCATAGGCTGGGCGCTGCGGGTTGGCAACAAAGGCAAGCCCGCATTTGATGCCATCGTCAGTATGAAGCCGTAGCCAGCGGGCATTATAGGCAAGCGTCATCATTTCGCGGCGCCATAATAGATCAAGTTCGGCAATCGCTGTATCGGGCTGTAACTTAAAGCCAACGCCAACACATGATCCGCCACGATCAAGCGATAGCACAAGGCCCGGACATTCTGGCGAACCGCGACCAATTTGGGTCCATAAACAGAACCGCCGGTGATAGCCGTGAATGCGCGCAATCAGGCGCTGTTCATGGGCGATAATCGGGTTAAAAATAAGGCTGCCATAGCCAAAGACCCATAAATCACGGCAATCGGTATCATCGGGAATCATGGCGCGCCGTGATTCGAGCAGCTGGTCTTCGCTTGCAATGGTCGTATTGGCGCCGTCGCGTTCGCGTGCTAGCGTGGCAACGCGCCAGCTTTGCAGGGATTCACGGGTGATGTGGCTCGGTTTTGACTCGCTTGTCATGCCCCGCCAACAGATCCGTCAGCCTCATCGTCGCTGGCATAACGGATCACGCGTTGCGGATAAGGAATTGACACATTATGGGCCGCCATGGCGCCTTTTAGCTGGCGATGCAAATCATAGCCAAGGTCAAAGAAATCATCATAGGTGGCATGGACACGAAGCCGCACAATGATGGCCGAATCTGCATAGCTGACAACCAGAAAACGCGGTGCCGGATCGGGCAGGATACGCGGATCTGTTGTTAAGCTCATCAAAGCGGCTTCGGCGTCATCAAGATCGCTTTCGTAGGCAATGCCTATATCAAGATCGAGGCGACGTGTTTCATAGCGTGAATGATTGACGATATTTGATGACCAGATCGACGAATTGGGGACGCTGATATAGACCTTGTCAAACGTGTCTATCACGGTGGTGAAAAGCCCGATTTCGCGAACAATACCTGACATGCCAGCCGTTTCAATCCAGTCACCAAGCTTAAACGGCCGCAAAAATACCAGCATTAATCCGGCGGCCACATTTGACAAAGTGCCTTGAAGCGCCAGACCAACAGCAAGACCAGCCGCACCAAGAACCGCGATGATTGATGTTGTTTCAACGCCAAATTTACCAAGCGCCACAACCAAAGTAAGGGTCATGCCAGCATAGCGGACAAGCGCGCCAATCATCGGCAGGATGGTTTTGTCGATCCGTTCTATTTTTGAAATCGAATCAACGATAAGGCGGCTGGCGCGACCGGCTAACCAAAATCCGATGATGATGGTCAAAATGCCTGCAAGAAGCTGTGTGGCAAATCCCAGCATCAAATCTGCGCCTGGCTGATTTAACAAATCCACGGAGAACAAGCTATCGGTGATGGTTTCCATATTTTATCTGTCACAATCAATCACGGTTAAAATCAAAGCAAATATAGCGGGTGCCATGAAACTAGTCTTAAAACAGCTGTTTTGGCCCCCTAAATGCAGTGGCGATCCTATCAAATGCGCCAAGTGATGTAAAAGTATTCTATTGGGTAGAGCCGAATGTTTCAAAATGACCCAAAGACCATTGGCATGGTTCGCAAAAAACCTGTCTGGGATTGCCGCTTTTTTTGATCAGAGATTGATATTGAGTGGCGTTAGGCGATATAGTGCCGCGCAATGAAAAACCAACAGACAAACATGGTCGAGATGATTGATTGGGCCGTCGGCGATGCGCCGCTGGCCGGTACCGCTTTTGCTGGCCAGGGGCTGGCGGCGGCAATTGGTAATTTTGACGGTGTCCATCGTGGGCATCAAAAAGTTGTTGCTGCTGCGATCGCTGCGGCGCGGCGCGATGGCCTGTTGCCGTCAGTCATTACTTTTGATCCGCATCCACGCGAATTTTTCCGTCAGGATGAGGCGCCATTCCATCTTATCGATCGCCGCGAAAAAGACCGGCTTTTGGCGGGTTTGCTTGGTCAGATGGGGCCAGCGCGGGTCATTTATATTCGGTTTGATGATGCGTTGCGCAGTACCGATGCTAACCAGTTTGTATCTGATATTCTTGCTGGTCTTGGCGTTCGTCAGCTTTATGCCGGCACTGATTTCGCCTTTGGCAAGGGGCGGGGCGGCGATCTGCAAACGATCAATCAAGTTGGCAAGCCGTTGGGAATCAGCGCGACGGCAGTGCCTTTGCTTGTTGATGCAAATACTGCGGTTATTTCCTCAAGCCGCATCCGTGCCGCCTTGCAAGCCGGCGCACCTGATGCTGCCGCGGCGATGCTTGGCCATGATTGGGCAGTTACCGGTACGGTCATCAGGGGCGATTCACGCGGGCGCACCATCGGCTTTCCAACCGCCAATATTGCGCTTGAATCGCTCCAGCATCCAGCTTTTGGGGTCTATGCGGTTGAAATTGACCTTGATGATGGCGTTGAGCCCATTCGCCAGATTGGCAATGGTGTTGCCAATATTGGCATCAGACCAACTGTGCAAAATCGCGGTGTTTTATGCGAGGCGCATTTGTTTGACCGTGATATGGATCTTTATGACAAGCGTTTACTGGTTCGGCTAAAGGCCTTTTTGCGACCCGAACAGAAATTTTCTGGTATTGAAGAATTGATTCGTCAGATTTCCGTAGATGCCGAAGCCGCACGCCAACTCTTGCCGCCATTCGCCCTTGGTCAGCATTGACCCTGCCTTTTGTTAACGAGCCTTTTATTCGAGATAGTAGATCGAGCCAATCATGAATTACAAAGATACAGTTTTCCTGCCACGAACAGATTTTCCGATGCGGGGCGGTTTGCCAATAAAAGAACCGCAAATTCTGCAAAATTGGCAGGATATTGATATCTATAAAAAGCTTCGCGAAGCCCGCAAAGACGCGCCGCGATTTACCCTTCATGATGGCCCGCCTTACGCCAATGGCCAGCTTCACATCGGGCATGCGCTGAATAAAATTCTAAAAGATGTGGTCAACCGGTCACAATCAATGCTTGGAAAAAATGCCAATTATGTTCCGGGCTGGGATTGTCATGGATTGCCAATCGAATGGAAAATCGAAGAGCAATACCGGAAAAAGGGCAAGGATAAAGACGCTGTTCCGGTTGCTGAATTCCGCCAAGAATGCCGCGATTTTGCGGCGCATTGGCTAGATGTGCAATCCGAAGAATTCCAGCGTCTTGGAGTGCTTGGCGATTGGCAAAACCCATATACGACAATGGCTTATGCTGCCGAGGCAAAGATTGCTGAAGAGCTTGGACGTATCTTGATGGATGGCAGCCTGTATCGTGGGGCCAAGCCGGTGATGTGGTCGCCTGTTGAAAAAACCGCGCTTGCCGAAGCTGAGATCGAATATGAAGATCATACATCAACGACAATCTATGCCCGTTTTCCGGTCACGCATGCAGCGCACGCATCTTTGGAAGGTGCCAGCATCATCATCTGGACAACAACCCCATGGACGATGCCTGCCAACCGTGCCGTCGCTTATGGTGATGATATCAGCTATCAGGTGACTGAAGTGCTTGCCGCAAATGATGGTGCGCTATGTGCCAAGGGCGATGTTGTGGTGATTGCCGATGATCTTGCCGAATCTGTCATGCGTGCGATTGGCGCTAGCGAAACCAAAATCCGTGCTCACCTGACAGGCCGTGAAATGGCAGGCTCGATTGCCGCCCACCCAATGGCGGGGCATGGTTATGATTTTGATGTGCCGCTTTTGGCGGGAAGCCATGTGACCACCGAGCAAGGCACTGGTTTTGTGCATATCGCGCCTGGACATGGTGTTGAAGATTACGAGCTTGCTCATCTCAAACATGGCATTGCGGTTCCTGATACGGTTGGTGAAGATGGTGTCATCCTGCCGCATTTGCCGGTTTTTGGCGGTATGCATGTGCTTCGTGACAATGCCAAAATTGCCGAAATCATGGCAGAGCATAATGGCGTTATTGGCATTGGCAAATTGGTGCATTCCTATCCGCATTCATGGCGGTCAAAAGCCCCGCTGATTTATCGAAATACGGCGCAATGGTTCGTATCGATGGAATCACATGGTTTGCGCGATACGGCGCTTGGCGAATTGGCCAAGACAAAATTCTACCCTGCTGCTGGGCAAAAACGGCTGACTTCGATGATTGCGCAACGCCCTGATTGGTGCCTTAGCCGCCAGCGTGCATGGGGTGTGCCTTTGACGATTTTTGCGCATAAGGAAACCGGCGAGCCGCTTCGTGATCCGGCTGTTCATGCGCGGATTGTCGAGGCGATGAAGGCCGAAGGTGCCGATTGCTGGTTCATGTCGGACGCATCGCGGTTTCTTGGTGATGACTATAATCCTGATGATTACGAAAAAATCACCGATATTCTGGATGTCTGGTTTGATTCAGGCTCGACACATTCTTTTGTGCTTGAAGACCGCGATGATTTGGACAGCCCTGCTGATCTATATCTTGAAGGATCGGATCAGCATCGCGGCTGGTTCCATTCATCATTGCTGCAATCTTGTGCGACCCGCGCAAGAGCACCCTATAAAGCCGTTCTGACACATGGTTTCGTGCTGGATGAGCAGGGTCGGAAAATGTCGAAATCACTTGGCAATGTGGTAACGCCGCAAAAAGTGATGGAACAGAATGGTGCCGATATTTTGCGCCTCTGGGTGGTTAGTTC
>DFSK01000107.1:20674-26668 GCA_002378605.1 Alphaproteobacteria bacterium UBA3439 | reverse complement strand
CTATATGCCCTTATGGCAATCCTGTCAGTAGTGGTTTTGATTGGCCATCAGGCTTTACCGCCGATGGATCGTGACGAATCACGTTTCGCACAAGCCAGCAAACAGATGCAGCAAACCGGTGATTATGTCACGGTTCGGTTTCAAGATGAATTACGAGCGAAAAAACCGGCGGGTATTTACTGGCTGCAATCATCATTTGCCCGCATTTTGGGGCCTGATGCGATTGCCTCTTACCGTTTTGTAAATCTACTGGCGCTATTGGGCGCTGTTTTTGCGCTTTATCATATTGGCTTGCAGCTATATGACCCGCGATCGGCATTGGCGGGGGCAGCGCTGTTTTCGAGCGGGTTTCTTGTGCTTGGCGAAGTGCATCTTGCCAAAACCGACACGGTTTTAATGGCGTTGGCGCTTGTCCAGCAATGGGGTTTGATGCAGCTTTATCTGGCATGGCAGCATAATCAGCCACCACCGCGTCATAGCTGGTTATGGTTTTGGCTTGCGATGGCCGCAGGCATTTTGGTCAAAGGGCCGGTTCTGCCCGTTCTGGCCTTGCTTAGCGTGGCCGCGCTATGCCTGTGGCATCGGCAGGTTCGCTGGCTTGTTATGATCCGGTTCTGGCGCGGATTTGCGATTGTTCTGCTTTTATGTTTGCCATGGGCGCTGCTGGTATCAGCGGCAACGGATGGCGCCTTTCTGTCAACAGCAATATCGGGTGATTTGCTTGCCAAGGTCAAATCGGGACAGGAATCCCACGGTGCCTCGCCAGGTACATATGCGCTTGTTCTGGCTGTGTTGATCTGGCCAGCAACGCCGCTTTTGATATGGGCAGCCGGTCAGGTTAAAGCCTTTACCGGCCGCGCCGAAACACGGTTTTTGCTTGCTTGGATTGTGCCATTCTGGGTGATGATCGAGCTGATTCCAACCAAATTACCGCATTACCCTTTACCCGTTTTACCAGCGCTGATTTTACTATTGATTGGCGGGGTTGCCGTTCTTGCCAAACCGGCAGATGGCACGGCCAAATGGCGGTATTATCTTGGCATCAGCCTTCGGTATCTTGGCGTTGCGGTTGGGCTGGTGCTGGCGCTTGTGGTCATTTGGGGGGCAATGAGGTTTGGCGGTGAGACAAGCCGTCAGGCGCTTGGTTTCGCCTTTCTTGGTTTGCTTGCCGCGGGGTTGGCAGCATGGTTTGGCCATTTATGGATTCGCCAGGCCCTGTGGCGCCCCTTTTTTGGCATGATTGGCGCCGCGATGCTGTTTCATATGATTGTCTTTTCAGGGGTCTTTCCGGCCTTGTCGCGCCTTCATATTTCCAGTGCGATTGCTGCCAAGATCGGGTCATTTACCACCCCGCCAGCCGCGATTGCGACAAGCGGCTATCAAGAACCGTCGCTGGTATTCTTGCTTGGCCGCGACCTGTTGCTTCTTGATCCAAGAGAAGCAGCGCTGTTCTTGATTGAGGCACCGGGCGGGCTGGCGATAATCGAACAACGGCACCAAGCCGCTTTTCTTGACGCTGCCAGCCAGTTAAAACTTGGGCTTGCCGCACCGGTACAATTATCCGGATTTAACATATCAAAAGGTCACGATGTGGTTATTTTATTGTATCGTACCGAGATATTTGACGCGACTGTTAGCAAGGAGTAAAAGCAGAGACCTTTAACAGTCGATGTGATAGTTCCAGCAATGGCATCAAATCCAGCTTCAAAAACCACCAAATCAAAAGCCGCCAAAAAGGTCGTTTCCAAATCGGTGCGCGCAAACCGCAACGCTGTCGAGATTTCGATTCTGGTGCCCGTCATGAATGAGGCTGGCAATATCCGGCCATTGATTGATGAAATTTGCACCGCCTTTGCCGGTCGTCATTTTGAAATTATCTATATTGATGATGCCAGCAATGATGCCACGGCAGATGAATTAACAGAAGCCCTTGACGCAATTCCGCAATTACGGGTGCTTCGTCATACGCAACGCGCCGGTCAAAGCGCGGCAATCCGGTCCGGCCTGTTGCAGGCAAATGGCGATCTGATTGGCGTTCTGGATGGTGATGGTCAAAATGTGCCAGCCGATTTTCCGGCATTGGAATCATCGGTTATCGCGGCAAGCAAAGACGGGCAAATGGTGATGGCAGCCGGCATTCGCCAGCGCCGTGATGATAGCGCCATGCGTCTATTGGCATCGCGTGGGGCAAAATGGGTGCGCGCAAGCCTGCTTGCCGATACGCATCCAGATTCGGGTTGTGGTATCAAGATTCTGCCACGCGCATTATTTTTGCAATTGCCCTTTTTCAATCATATGCACCGGTTTATGCCAAGTCTGGTGCGCCGTCATGGCGGGGTGGTTCTTGGTGTACCGGTGGCGCATCGCCCGCGCATTGCAGGCACATCGAAATATCGTATTCTTGACCGGTTGCTTGTTGGTATTTCCGATGTTTTAGGGGTGATCTGGCTGTTGCGCCGCGCGCCCACCCAAGGTGCGGTTCACGAAGTGACGGCCACGCCGTCGAGACGCAAAAAGACAAAAACAAAGGACGCAGCGCAATGATAGCTTTTTTGTCGGCATCAATCGAAATGGCGGTGCGCAGCTTTGCAAATATGTTGCTGGCGATATTTCCGTTTTTGCCAGCCAGCCTTGCCACCAATCCCGAACAGATCATGATCACAATTGGCTTTGCCGGACAGGGGCTATTTGCCATGCGCTTTATTGTGCAATGGCTAACCTCAGAAGGTCAGGGCCGGTCGGTTATCCCGATTGCTTTTTGGTATTTTTCGATTGGTGGCGGAGCGGTTTTGCTTCTTTACGCTATCTGGCGACAGGATCCGGTGATCATTTGCGGACAGGGGCTTGGTCTATTTATCTATCTTCGTAATCTGTTTTTGATCAGAAAATCCCGCCGCAATGCCGTTGAAGGCGATAAGGCTTAAAGGCTGGTTTGGCCCATTTCCATAATGATTGCCCATTGTTCGGCTGAAACCGGCGTGACTGATAGGCGTGACTGGCGCACTAAAGCCATATCGGCCAACCGGTCGTCAGATTTGATTTGCGCAAGGGTAACAGGTACCGCCATCGGTTTTACCGCCCGAATGGTTACCATGCCAAACCGGCCGCTGGCATCAGTTGGATCGGGGTGGTAAGGCGCAGATATTTCAGCAATACCGACAATCTGCTTTTCATTGACCGAATGATAGAAAAACACCAAATCGCCAATTTCCATGGCTTTCATATTATTTGATGCCTGATAATTGCGAACGCCATCCCAGCCTTCGCCAGCCGCACCACGATCCATCTGGTTTTGCCATGACCATGATGATGGTTCTGATTTCATAAGCCAATATTGCATCATACTGTCTTGCCGATTATCGGTTAATCGGGCCTATTCGGCACCGGCGCGGCGGGCAAGCAGGCTTGCCACAACCGCATGTAAATTCTGACCATCATTAACCAGATTGTCCACCGCATTTGTGATGGGCAGATCAACGCCTTTGGCTTTTGCCAATGCGGCAAGCTGGGCAACGGTGCGGCTTCCTTCGGCAAGCTTGGCTGGCGGTGCTTCGCCGCGACCAAGCGCTATGCCAAATGCCATATTGCGCGAATGTGGCCCAGCGCAAGTCAAGGCCAGATCGCCAACCCCAGCAAGACCGAAAATCGTATCAGGCTTAGCACCCATCAGGCTGGCAAATCGGGCGATTTCGGCAAGGCCGCGTGTCAGGATGGCCGCCTTGGCATTATCGCCAAATCCTGCACCAACGGCACAGCCTGCAGCAATCGCAATGACATTTTTCATTGCACCGGCAAGCGCAACACCAACCGGATCATCATTACTGTAAAGGCGCAAATTACTGCCTTCAAAAGCGTCTTGAATACGGTTGGCCGTTGCCAGATCTTCGCTTGCTGCGACCAATGCTGCTGGTAATCCAGCAAAAACCTCATCGGCAAAGCTTGGCCCCGAAAATACTGCCAAAGGGTGGTCTGGCAGCAATTGCGAAGCAAGGTCGGTAAGCAGCATGGCACTGCCATCATCGGCCTTGCCGATACCTTTTGCGCATAGGCTAACCACCGCTGGTGGATGATTTTTTTGCCGCTCGGCAATCATCATAAAACTGGCCTGATTAGCCACCACCGGCACCGCAACAAAAATCAGCTCGGCATCATCAAGGCAGGCCGGATCGAGCGTTGCAGCAATCGGCGATGCTGGCGCCGAATCAGGCAATTGCAAACAGCGGCCCATCGCAAGCGCGTCAACGCTTTCCTGACGACGTGCCAGAACCATCGTTTGCTGGCCGGCGCGGTTCAGGGCGGTAGCGATTGCCGCCCCCCAACTGCCTGCGCCAATCACAACAGCCCGGGTCACATCAGCGCGAGTCATTGGCGCACTCCCCGACCAGGTGGCGGGCTGGCATCAGGATCAAGCGGCCATCTAGGGCGCGGCGCAAAGGCCAGATCATCGGGCCGGTCAAATCGTTCAAGCGCGGCCCAAGCAATCATCGCCGCATTATCGGTGCATAATTTGGCTGGCGGTACGGAAAGGCGAAAATTGGCATCGGTTGCAACGCGCTGCAAAACTGCAAAAATATGCTGGTTGGCAGCAACACCCCCAGCAATGACAAGCACTGGCTGATTGGCATCGTCATGCGGAAATTCATCACGAAAGCGCATCAGTGCCGCCTTGGTACGATCGGCAAGACAATCCGCAATGGCAGCTTGCAAACTGGCAGCAAGATCAGCAATCGGTGCCGCCGCGGGCCCGCCAAGCTGGCCTAGCCGATTGACCAAAGCCGTTTTCAAACCGGAAAAGGAAAAATGGCATCCGGCACTGCCTTTTAGCGGGCGGGGCAGCGCAATTGATTTCGCATCGCCCGATCTGGCAGCCGCTTCAATCGCAGGCCCACCTGGATAGCCAAGCCCCATTGCCTTGGCGCATTTATCAAAAGCTTCGCCAGCCGCATCATCCATGGTTGTGCCATAACGGCGATAATCACCAGGCCCTGTAACCGCCAATATTTGCGTATGACCGCCTGAAACCAAAAGCAGCAAATAGGGAAAGGCCACATCATCGGCAAGCCGCGGGCTGAGTGCATGGCCTTCAAGATGGTTCACCGCAAAATAGGGGATTTGCCGTGCGGCGGCAATCGCCTTGGCGGTAACGGTACCAACCGCAACGCCGCCAATCAGCCCGGGCCCGCCAGTTGCCGCAACAGCGTCGATATCACCCATCGTCAAACCAGCCGTGGCAAGCGCGTCACGAATCACCTGATCGATCATTTCCAAATGCGCCCGCGCGGCAATTTCGGGAACAACGCCGCCATGTTTGGCATGGGTTTCGATTTGTGACGCAATTTCATTGGCGTAAATGGTTTTGTCAGCGGCAACAATCGCCGCCGCGGTTTCGTCGCAACTGCTTTCAATGCCAAGCATAATCACAGGGCTTTGAGCCATGAATAAAATTCCTTTAAAAAAGCTTGCCCCACCTTATCCGAAGCCGGATAGAGATGCCAGTCCTGTCAACAAAACAGCCAATCATGCCGGTTTTTATCAAAAGCTGGTTTTTTGGCTTTGCATTTGCGAGCCAGCCCTTTAGACATGGCTTGCTATGAAAGTTGATGTCTCGTTTTTTGATGCTAATCCGGTGAGGTTGGCAAGCCGTGCGTCGCAGCTGGCGATGGTGCAGGCCGAGATGGTTTGCACCGCGCTTCAGCCAGCCGCCGTGACGGTGCGTCCGGTTACGAGTGAGGGTGACCGGATTCTCGACCGCTCGCTTGTTGAAGCTGGCGGCAAGGGGCTGTTTATCAAAGAGCTTGAGCGGTCAATTCTGGCAGGCGAATCCGACGCTGCCGTCCATTCAATGAAGGATATGGAAACGCATTTCGCCGCCGGTACCGAAATTGGTGCGGTTATGGTGCGCGAAGATCGCCGTGATGCGCTTGTCGGGCCATATCGCAGCCTTGATGACTTGCCAAAAGGCGCACGCATTGGCACCGCCTCGGTTCGTCGTGC
>DFSK01000107.1:4873-20382 GCA_002378605.1 Alphaproteobacteria bacterium UBA3439 | reverse complement strand
TTGAACCGGCGGCTTGGTTTGCTGGCGGCGGGTGATTATGACGCCCTTATTCTAGCAGTTGCTGGCATTAAACGGCTTGGCGTTGATATTGCCTATGCGCCGATTGACGCCGAGATCATGCCATCGGCGGTGGCACAAGGCGCACTTGCCATACAGATCGCCGCAGCTGATACGCCTCGCGCCATCGCGGTAAAAGACCTTGTTTCGACCTTAACCTGCCCAACCGCGCTTGTTGAAGTCACCGCCGAACGCGCACTTTTAACCTTTCTTGATGGATCATGCCAAACGCCCATTTCGGCAAGCGCCATTTTAGATGCAACAGGCCATGTCACCCTTGATGGCATGATTTTGCGCCCTGATGGCAGTGCGGCGCATCGAAAGCAAATGCGCGCGCCTGCTGATCAAGCTGAAAGATTGGGCGCTGAATTGGGCGCTGAATTGATTGGCCTTGCTGGCGGCCGCGACTTTTTGGTGTGATCGGGCTGGTTGATCTGGCTTGTTTGATGGGGCTGGCTGTGGTTTTCTTTGGCTTTGATAACCGCCGCGATTCATTCGGTTGTCATCAGGTAAACCTGTCTTAAATTCAACGGCGCAAAAGGGATGATAATGGCAAAATTCACCCTGATTATCCGGCCGCAACCTGATGCTGATCGTGATGTTGGCTGGCTCAACCGCTATGGCGTTCCAGCGCTTGCCAGTCCGGTCATGACGGGCGCGTCGCTTTTGCCCTCTTCATTGGCACATGACCTTGACGAACCGGGCGATCTGGGCGATCCGGCAGATTTTAACGGCATTATTTTTACCAGCCGCCATGCCGTTGATGCTGTTACCAAGGCTACAGATGCGGCAACATGGGTTACAAAACCAGCCTTTGTTGTTGGGTCGGCAACAGCCGCCGCAGCAAAACAGGCCGGATTTACCGATATTATCATTGGCAGTGGCGGCGGCGCGGGTTTGGTTGAGCCGATCCGGCAAGCCTTGGCAGACAACAATAGCGCACAGCCGCAAAAAGCCAGCTTATTATGGCCGAGTGCGCTTGATATTAGTTTTGATATGGCGGCAGCTATGCGCCACCATGATATCGCGGTTCAGCGTTTGCCAGCCTATCAGATGGTGGCCAATGCGAATCTTGCGCCGCCGGTTCGTGATGCGCTGGCAAAAGGTTTCATTACGGCGGTGATTGCCATGTCGCCAAAATCGATTCAGATTTTGCGCGCAAATATAGACGCTGCTGGGGTGGATTCTGCCCGAAAAAATATTGATTTGATCGCTGGCAGTGACGCGATTGCCGCCGCTGCTGGTGATGGATGGAAACATGTCTATGAGTCTCGCCATCCGCGACGAAGCCGCCTTCTGGCCATTGCGGTATTGCGTCATCGGCGATTTGATCTGACGTAAACCCGCTTGCAGATTTTGGATTGGCCATATGAGGTGACGCTAGTATCTTATCATGCGCCTATGATATGGTTTGCCGATTAGCTTTGCCAAAAATCGCATCCGATCATGGCGGGCAAACGGCAAATAGGGTTCGGCATAGAGCATCATGGCAAAAACAAAGCAACCATCCGCCAAAATGGGCGATACGATTGACGGCGATGCGGTTGAAAAACCCGCAGGACAAACAACGCCGCCACATGCCAGCGAATCAAAAGATAGCCAGACCGCATCACCCCATAAAGCCCCATCCTCTCATGCCGGTTCTTTTATCGCATTTGCGGCCTTGGCCTTGTCGCTTTTTGCCGTTGGTCTTGCCGGTTTTGCCGTTTGGCAGCAACGCCAGAATACAGCAGATATGGCCGCCCTTTTGCCTGTTGCCAACAGCGGCGCAACGGACTCTGTTCCTGGGTTTTCGGATCTTGGTCTTGCAAAGCTTGATGAACGGCTTGCCGCACTTGAGAGCCAGCTTGCCGCCGACCGACAAAGCCAGAAATCGGCACTTGCTGCCCTGCAAGACCAGATGGCATCGCCTGCATCACCGCCAGCCAGTAACCGCCAGAATAATGATTTAGACGGTGATGCCAAAACTGATATTGCTGCCATCCGCAATGATATGGATCAACGCTTTGCCGCACTTGAAGCGGCGCTTACTAGCCAAGCCCTGCCAGCAAATCCGAGCGAGGACAACGCCATTGGCGCAAATGCGTCACCAGCAGCCGACACGCAACCCGCCAGCAGCAGGCAAATGACCGCACAAAAAGGTCTTCTGATTGCCAGCGGCCTTCTTGCTGATAATTTGGCAGGCCAGCCGCTTGATCGCTGGTTGTCATTGCTTCAAGGTCTGGCTGATCGCGGTGCCAACATAACCGGCCTTCAGCCATTGCAAAGCGCGGCAAATCCGATGCCAGCAAGCCCCCAGCATTTACTGCAAAAAGCTTATGATTTGGTGCCGCAAATGACCGCTGCGTTAAATCATGCGGCCGATAATGCTGGATTTTTGGAAAAAACCGGCGCCAAGCTTGGCCAGCTTGTCCAGCTTCGGGAAATTGGCGGTAGCGCTAGTGGCAATGCTGCCGCACTTGGTCATTTTGAAACAGCCCTTGCGATAAGAGATCTTGGCGGCGCAATCAATGCTGCGGGTCAATGGAGCGGGCCTCAATTGCCATCGCTTGATGATTGGCTTGCCGCCGCTAGGGCGCGTCAGACGCTTGATAAGGCGGTCAATGAGCTTGTGACAAGCTATCTCGCCACCGCCCTTAACGGTCAATAATGCCAAGAGCTGGATTGTACTTAGATCATGTTTAAAAAGCTTTTTATTCTTTTTACGATCATTCTTGCCGCTGCCGCCGCGGCAAGCTGGCTTGCCAGCCAGCCGGGCGCGGTGCAGATTGAATGGCTTGGCTGGCGTATGGAATTGCCAACAAGTCTGGCTGTTGCGCTGATTATTATCTTTGCCCTTATTCTGGTGTTTTTCGATCGGCTTTTGCGCGCCATTCGGTCGGTGCCACACTGGCTTGGTGGACGCCTTCGTCAACGCCGTGACGATGCTGGTCATCGTGCGCTGACCCTAGGATTAATGGCAGTATCGGCAGGCGAACCAGCCGAAGCCCGAAAACATGCCAGCCGCGCTGAACGGCTGTTAAAAGAACCAAAACTCACCGGCCTTTTGGTGGCGCAGGCAGCGCATCTTGCCGGCGATCATCAGGCGGCAAGGCGTTATTTCACCTCTATTTTGGATGATCGTGAAACAGCCTTTCTTGGCCATATCGGATTAATGCGATTGGCGCTTGATGATCATGACCCAGTCAAAGCTTACCAATCGGCAAAGGCCGCGCTGGCGCTCAAACCAAATTCAGTTCTGGCAGCCGATCATCTTTTCAAGCTAGAGACGGATCGTCATGATTGGAATGCGGCGCTTCCGGCGCTTGATGTGATTGCGCGCCAGCAGAAAAAAGCAAAATCAAAAACAGCACCTGATCAATCTGCGCTTATTGCGCGCCAACGTTGCGTGCTGCATTTTTTAAAAGCGGGTGAATTGCTTCAAGATAATCGCGCATTGGCCAATAAAGCGCTTTTGGAAGCGTTAAAAATTGACCCGGGATTTTTACCGGCGGTGACAATGCTTGCCGACCACTATCTTGATGACAAAGCGCATGCGCGCGCCGCCAAAATTCTGGAAACGGCGTTCAAAATCCACCCGCATGACAGCATTGCAAAAATGCTAAAGACCGCATGGAAAAGTAATGATGGCCAATTTATCGCAAAACTTACCAAGCTGCTCGCTCAGGTTGATTCAGCCCAACAAAAAGCCGCCTATTATCTGGTCGCTGAACAGGCACGCGATGCGGGTCTTGATGGTGAGGCCGAGCGGTTATTTAGCGAAGCGCGCGATATCGATGGTGGCAATGAAGATGCCAATTCACTATGGCACTGCACATCTTGTAAAAGCAGGCATGATGCGTGGCAGGCATTTTGCCCCGCCTGTGAAGAATTTGCCGCATTGGTTTGGCAGCGGCCAGCCGGAACAAGCCCGCTTATAAAACATAATTCATAGCCAAATGGGCATTATGCCGCCGCCATTCATCGCCGTGATCTATGACAGTAAATGGCAAAATAGGGCCATGAAATAGTCGCGATAAATGAAATAGCCCGCCACTTAAATTGTGACGGGCTATTCATAAATTTGGATTTAAAGGCTTATTTGCGTGAAATTGCCAGATGAACCAATGCACCAAGTGATGCACCAATTATCCAAGCATATCCGCCGCCGCCGCCCAAGTTTGCGAAGAAATCATCCAAACCAAATACCAGAATATTAGGCCATACTGATCCAACCGCGATATAACCCGAGATAAGCCAAGCCAAAATCGCTTTGCGATTGAAGCCGCCATTATAGTGATATTCGGCGTCCGGACTGTCGTCAAACAACGCATCAATGTTTAATTGCTGCTTTTTGATAAGATAATAATCAGCAATCATAATGCCAAACACGGGCGCAAGAATTGCCCCAAGCGTGTTTACAAACGGGAAAAGCCCCATTTGCGTTATGACCGAGACCCACAAGCCACCAATCACAAAACCGCAAATGGCGGTGATAAGACCACCCATGCGGAAATCGATCTTGCTAGGCAGTAAATTTGCCAAATCATATGCAGGCGGGATGAAGTTAGCCACCATGTTGATTCCAACAGTTGCCGCAAAAAATGCAAAAGCTGCAATGATGGTCAGAAACATATTATCTACCCTTGCCACCATAGCCGTTGGCTCAGCAATATATTCACCAAAAATAGCAATCGTTCCGCCGGTGATCATTAGCGTGATGAACGAGAAAAAGACAACATTACCGACTAAGCCCCATAGATTGCCTTTCCGCATTTCGTCTTCACTACTTACAAAGCGGGCAAAATCGCCAAAATTGATTACGACAGCGGCGAAATACCCAACCATGATTGAAAAGACAGCAACAAAGGCGCTGATCGCACCAAGACCTTCAAACTCACCCGAGCGGTTGCCTCCAGAAAAAATTGAACCAACCTCAGATAATAATCCGCCGCCTGCTTTTGTCCAAATGGCAATCATCAGAACAATCATCACGACATAAACGGCCGGGCCGGCAAAATTAAGAAAGCGTTTGATCAGGTCTATGCCCTGCCAGAAAAGATAAATTTGGAATAGCGACACAAAAATAAAGGAAATCCACATCACACCGGTCATGCCCAAAAACATGACTTCACCTTGATTGCCTGTAATACCGGAAATCAAAAGCGCCACAGCAGTGGACGCCGCATATGTTTGCGCACCATACCAAAACATGGCAACGAGGCCTCGTGCCATCGCCGGGAAGTTTGCGCCGAAAACGCCCATACTTACACGCGCGAAGACTGGATAGGGTATGCCATGCACGACACTTGGCTTGCCTGATAAATTAACCAGCCAAGAAATGAAAAAACCGGCCAAAATTAACGCGGCAAAAACCGCCCACCCATTCAATCCGGAATATAAAAACAACGAAGCCGCAAGCGTGTAGCCAAAAAGACTTTGAACGTCATTTGCCCACACGTTAAATATTTCAAACCAACCCCAGTTTTTTTTATCCTTCGGCGTGGGGGCGAGGTCCAGATTATATAATCGCTCAGATTTACTCATCATGTTCTCCTCATCTATATGAAAGACGCATACGCCTTTATAAAAAGTTAAAAGAAACAGAATCTTAAACACAAACCTTTGAAAAAATATCTTACAAACATATCACTTTATTTTGTGTTCATAAAGAACCGCAACCACTACTTTCGGTTCAGCGCCCATAGCATTACGCCAAACCACTCTATTTTGGCGATTTTCATCATGTATTTTGCCAATTGGCAAAACCATCATCTAACCTGTTGACCTTCCCCTTAGGGGAAGACCTACATACCGATTACAGGAGAGAGATACATGGCCATCACAATCGACACGCTGAACATCCATTGGCAGTGCAAACATACATGGAAGCGCGCAAGCTATAACACCAGCTGGTGTCTGCTTGGCTGTTCGATTGGCGATCTGGGAACAATATTTTACTTTCAAACCATGGGCATTGACTGGCCCGTTCTATGGATCATGTCCCTAGCCATTATGAATGGTCTTTTGACCTCGATCATCTTGGAAACAATCATTCTGGCCCGCCAAATGGCGTTAAAAATCGCCTTAAAAACGGCGTTTGGAATGTCCTTGATTTCGATGATTTCAATGGAAGCGGCAATGAATCTAGCCGACTTTATGCTGACAGGCGGTGCGTTGCTCACTTGGTGGGCGGTGCCGCTAATGCTTGTTGCCGGTTTTATCACACCGCTGCCTTATAATTACTGGCGCCTAAAGGCATTGGGCAAAGCCTGCCATTGAAATCGTCGCCTTGCGACTATGGCCCTTCACCGCAGATCATCAAAAGGATCCCCCTTAACATGGCCTTACGAAAAACAGCCTTTACAACAGCCCTCGCCCTGTCTTGCGGCCTTTCCATGCTTGCCTATGCGCATAGTGGTGCCACCGGTATTGTCAAAGAACGGATGGATTTCTTCACGCAAAATAAAGATAATCTTAAAGCCATAAAGACGCATTTGCGGGACGGTGATCTTGGGGCGATTGTTCCTCTTGCCACGCAAATTCGCGATTGGGCCGAAAAGATGCCAGCCTATTTTCCAGCTGGAAGCGATGGAAAACCATCCGAAGCATCCCCGCAAATCTGGTTGGATTTTTCTGGATTTGAGCGCGCCGCCAGCGCCAATTATCAGGCTGCCAATGAATTGGTTCTTGCCGCAGAAGATGGCGATACCAAAGCCGCGCTAAACGCGTTTAAAGCCACCGCATCAACCTGCAAAAGCTGTCACAAATCATATAAATTGGATTAAAGCCATGCGGAACATTGCCCTTACCTTTTTAAGTCTGGCGTTTGCTCTTGCCGCCGCAATGCCAAGCATTGCGGATGATATTGTTGAATTGCGCCCCGATGATCCGGTCTATGTAAAGCTTGGTCAAAAAATATATATGGATCAATGCGCAAGCTGTCATGGCGTGAATCTGGAAGGGCAAGTTGGTTGGCGCGACACAAAGGTTGATGGCATGCGCCTCGCCCCGCCGCATGATAAATCAGGCCATACTTGGCATCATTCAGATGAATTGCTTTATAAGCTAACCAAATATGGCTTTGAAGCAATGATTGGCAGTGAATATAAGGTCAGCATGCCAATTTATGACGGTTTGTTGAAAGACGAAGACATCATCGCTGCCCTGTCTTATATCAAATCGACATGGCCGGATGATGTCAGACAAATCCATGATAAAATCAATGCTGATTACAAGCTGAACAACGCGATGGAAAACAGCAAAAGCGGTTCATAATCTTTCAAACTTCGCGGACGCCAGCGCTTGCCGTCTTGATTTTTGACCAGCAAGACACTGATTTTCGCATCAACCATCCCATGATGATGCTGGTGATCCATTTTTCGTAAAGCGCCGGTGATAATCGTGTCACCGGTTCATAATCCAGCTTGTTATAATAGGCAAAAACTTCAATTTGCAGGTCATTTATTTGCCGTTCAGCAAGCAAATCTTTGATTTCATAACTGGTTTGGTTGCGAAACCAACGTTCAAACCGCTTGTTTAATTTCCGTTCAATCCAATACATATGGTTTGATCGGTAATCGGCCTCGATCACCTCGAGCAATGCATGATCGTCGGCTGTCATGGATTAATCACTCCAATTGCTGTAGATAGGGGCAATCCACTTGTCGTGAAACCGACCCGCCAGATAGAATATGATGATCTCAAATGCCAAACCGCACCCGAAATATCAAACGTCATGAATGAAACCGGCGCGCTTTTTAGCCTGTTTCTCTCGGCTTTTCTTGCCGCCACAATTTTACCGGCGCAATCCGAGCTTGGACTTGGATATTTGGTGATTACATCAAAATATTCAATGGGGCTGCTGATCCTGTTCGCCAGTCTTGGCAATACGCTTGGCGCGATCGTCAATTGGCTCATCGGGCGCAGCATTGCGTCATCGGTTATGCGCATGGAAAAAATTCAAGCCTCACCGCGTTACCAATCCATTACCCGCTGGTACCAGAAATTTGGACGCTGGACACTTTTACTAAGCTGGGTGCCACTCATTGGCGATCCAATCACCGTGATGGCTGGTATTTTAAAAGAACCATTGAAAAGCTTTGTTTTGATTGTGGCGCTGGCAAAAACCACGCGCTATGTGGTGATTGCGCTCTTTGCTGAAAAATTTGCTTTTGGATAGGCATCGCAGCCCGCTATGATTTGCCGCAGTACCCCTTGCCAGTTGAAAATGCTGTCACCATAAGAATGCAAAAAGGAATGGATGCATGATTGATTTTTATACATGGACAACCCCGAATGGCCGCAAAATATCGATCCTTCTTGAAGAGCTTGGCGTCGATTACGAAGTGCATCCCATCAATATCACCCAAGGCGATCAAAACAGCCCTGCATTTTTGAAAATCAGCCCAAATAATAAAATCCCTGCCATCATTGACCGTGACAATGGCATGAGTTTGATGGAATCTGGTGCTATCCTTGTCTATTTGGCAGAAAAATATGGGAAATTTCTACCAACAGACAGCGCCGGACGCGCCAGGGTCAATGAATGGCTGATGTGGCAAATGGGCGGGTTTGGCCCGATTCTTGGTCAGGCGCATCATTTCCTGCATTTCAATCCGGGTAAATCAGATTATGCCGAAGCGCGCTTTCGTAGCGAAGTGGCGCGACTTTACGGCGTTCTCGATCGGCAGCTTGAAGGGCGTGATTATATTTGTGATGATTATTCGATTGCCGATATGGCCTGCTGGCCGTGGGTATCACGCTATGAATGGCAACAGGTCAATCTTGCCGATTATCCGAATGTCAGATCATGGTATCAACGCCTTCTGGCACGCGATGCGGTGCAAAAAGGCTATCATGTGCCAAAACATATGGGCGAAATACCAAAAGGCTGATCGGTATTTTCAACCACTGGCTGTCCTACCCATAAACCGGAGGGGGCGGCCACCATCGCCTTTAATATTTGAGAGACGGCGTGTCTCATGCTAGCCTTAAGTCACTTGCTGGTGAAAACCATCTGGTGATTAGGGGAAGCAGGATGAAACTTACAATTATTGCGCGCAGTAGCGATGATTTTGGCGTTGTCGTCAATAGTGAAGAACGGCACAAGACCAAACAGTCGATTTTCAAAGTAAATGTAACCGATGCCGATCTTCACGAGCTAACCGAAAGCCGTGTCGATAAAGATCACCTTGTTGAATTTGCTTTTACCTTTTTGCTCGAACGCGAGCCTGTTGATGATATTCAGTCTGCCTTCAACATTAAAATCATCAGCCAGTATTTTCCTGAATTTCCCGAAGCGGTACAAAACTGGATTGATGAGAATGCTGAATAGCGCTTTCGCCGGTCTGTCACCCAAATCAGGCCGCGCTACATTGCCATTATAAATTGGCCAAACCGTAATGGGCCGCTCAAAACGTAAAAATTATGGCATGGGATTTGCAGGGTTCTCATCAAGGTCAAACCCCTAATTCGTGCAAACATCCCAAAAAGAGAATTTGACGCGAACTAGCCGTGGTTTAGGCCTCCGATGAGAACCCTCATCAGCCTTAACGGTTGGTGGGGGTTTTTCTTTAGGCGAAATATATGAATTTCGGCGATTTTTAACGCAATTTTGATGGCCTTCTTCGTGACAGACCGTGGTGAGACCGGCTAGGCTGGCACCAAGGATCGAATTTACAGGCATATGATTGCGAGATGGGCATGGCTGAATTTGCTGATTTTTTGCTTTATGGCGGCCTTGCCATTCTTTGCCTTGCGCTGATTGGCAAGGCTTTTACCGGCGGCAGACGCGATGACGATAAACGCTAAAATCACTTAAGTTATAAGCTTTAATTACGGGTTGGCGTGACGGGCTGGCTGAACAGCCAGCTTGTCAAACCGCGCTTGGCAAGGTCGAAAACCAGCATTACAGTAAAGGCGTCAAATCAGGTAATTATGATCGGCAAAGCGGAGCTGTTTATGGCCTATGAACCAGAAAATTTGATCAATCTTGACACCTATCCAATTCATCAGGCTGGCCCCAAGCGTGACCAGCTTGTCAAAACCGTCCAAACCCAACTTGCCGAAGATGGCTGCGCTGTTCTGAAATCATTTCTAACGCCAGATGGCATTCGTCTTTTAAGAGACGAGGCCGACAGCGTTGCACCTTTTGCCCATTCATCCTTTGGCAAGACAAATGCCTATTTCACCGCTGATGATCCATCGCTTCCCGCCGATCACCCTTGCCGCCGTTTTTTTGACCGCTCAAACGCATTTGTTCCTGCTGATCATTTCAAAATCACTGGAGCCTTGCGAAGCATTCATGATTTTCCGGCATTCGACCCTTTTATCAAAGCATGTCTTCACCAGCATGACGTTTATCGCTATGCCGACCCGCTTGCCGATGTCATTGTTAATGTGGCCTATGCAGGCGATGGATTCCCATGGCATTTTGACACGAATAATTTCACCATTACCCTTGCCATTCAAGCGGCAGATGAAGGGGGTTTGTTCGAATATGCCCCTAATATCCGGCAAGATGGCGAGAATTTTGAGGCGGTAAAGGCGGTTCTTGATGGCGTTTCAGATCGGGTAAAATCGCTTACCCTTGCGCCGGGTGACTTACAGCTATTCAAGGGCCGTTATTCGCTTCACCGTGTCAGCCCGCTAAAAGGATCAACGCCGCGTTATGTGGCGATCCTGTCCTATGTCGAACAGCCCGATATGGTAGGAACGCCCGAACGCGTCAAACAGCTTTATGGCCGGGTTTTGCCAATCCATCTCGAACGCGCCGGTTTGCGGCGTGATTCCTATCTGGATTAGCAAAACGCCACGCAATTGACAGAATTTGTCATCTAACGCAGACTTTTCAAGAATGTGGCTTTGCTGCGTAAAATCAGCATCGCAGCCTATAGATCAACCTGTCATGAAAAAGACAAAGGGGAAAGATAGGGGCAAATTATGACACCATTTATTGCAAAATTGATCGAACGAAGCTGTGTCACAACATATGCCGATTGTCCGCTTGATGATTTGATCGCGATTCTTGCCGAACGCCGGATTGGCACTGTGGTGGTGGTGAATAGCGATCATCAGGTTATTGGCATCGTCTCGGAGCGCGATATTATCCGGCATTTATCGACCGGCGGCAAAACAGCCAATAGTGTCACCAAGAATATTATGACAAGCAAGGTTATCACGGTCGAAAATAACGTCACATCAGCACAGCTTATGCAACTGATGACCGAACACCGCATCCGTCATGTGCCAATCACCCGTGACGGCAAGCTTGTTGGCATTGTGTCGATTGGCGATGTCGTCAAACGGCTTTTGGAAAAATATGAACAAGAAGCCGAATTGATTAAGCAATTCATCAATTCATAGCCTGCAGGAAGATATGGTATCCGGCATCATTAGCTTATGAAAATAAGACCGCCAACACAGATGAGAACAACACCGGTAATGCGGTTAATGCGCTGGCGCAAATGCGGTGAATTGAGCATTTTTGACACATGATCAAACATAAGCGCCAGCACCAAATTGCCAAGAAATGGCACCAATGCCGATAACCCGCCAATAACGGCAATATCAATTGGGCTTAGTGCCGCTACGGTAAAAAATCCCGGCAGAATACCGATATAGAATAAAATGGCCTTTGGATTACCAAGGATGACAAGAATGCCTGCAAACAGCCCCGCCAGCATGCCCGGACGCGTTAATTGATTGGGAAGATTTATCGTTTCTATTCCTGACCGTAATAGGCTGATCCCCATCGCAAAAAACACCATAACCGCTACATATTTCAACCAGAAAACCAAATCAGCGTGAAAGCTAGCCACCTGATTCAGCGTCAATAGCGCCGCAACAGCCCAGGCGACATCACCAAATGCGACGCCAAGCGCCAATGGCCAAGCCCCAGCGAATCCACCTTTCAAACCACGCGCAAGCATCGCCACCCAAACGGGTCCGGGCGTCAGAAACAGCAAAAACAGCGCGGCACTGTAAAGCCCTATTTCACTAGCGGTTATCGTCACTAAATAAACAGCCTTTTCACGAAAAATATGGCAAGCGGCAAAATTGGGCCGGTTCTTTTATCACAACAAAAAAATCAGAATATCAATCATCGGACACAGGTAATGTCTTGTATTTGTCGCTATGGCGTTTTTCATATTGCTTTTTCATATAACCAACAAGATGAAAAGCGACCATGGTAATCAGAAAATACGAGGCAAATTGATCAACAAGATGTTCGGTTAACGGCTGTTCGGACTCGTCCTCACGCATGGTTTATCCTGTTATCTCTTGCACCAGTCTAATGATATCACTTTAGCCAGACTGCGGCGACAATTGCCATGAAAACCCGCATGGTGAACGGTAAAAACATGCCCCTAGCGCCAAGAGTCAATTTCATCATGCCGTCACCAATGATTGATCAAGACACTTGCACTGCACCAAAAGTAAGGCCAAGCTTCATCATGAGAATTATTTTGTTTTCTATTTTGTGTTTTGGTGCTGTAGCAGGCCCGCAAAAACAGGACGCCTTTGATGATTGACCGTTTGACCCGCCCGTTCCGTGCCAAGGCTGTGGATGATATCTATATCAATGTCAGCCATTTTCTTGACCATTTTATCATGCTTATTTTTGCCAAGGCCGCCTATGATGCTGGTCGTCATTTCGGTTTTAGCTATGATGAAATCATTGTCTATGGCGCTGTTGGATTTGTGCTATTTGGCGGTATGGCGCCAATTGCCGCCCAGCTTGCCGACCGGTTCTCACGCTCATTATTGATGGTGATCTTTCATTTTGGCATTGGTCTTGGCGCAATTTTGGCAGGCCTGTCGCAAAATATCTATCATCTTGCTGGTGCCATTGGTGTCATTGGTGTTTTTGCCGCGATCTATCACCCTGTTGGCATTCCAATGCTTGTCAAAAGCAATAAAATGATTGGTTACCGGCTTGGGGTGAATGGCGTATTTGGCAATATGGGCGTTGCCGCAGCGCCGTTAATTACCGGATTATTGCTAACCGTTGGCGATTGGCGAATATGCTTTATTCTGCCTGGATTATTTTGTTTTGCCTATGGCGTGGCTTTTGCCAAATCATTGAAAATTGATCAAGATGGGCCGGCAAAGGCGCGCAGCAGCGCCGCTGATTCCTTTGCGCCAAATTGGAAACGCGCCCTGACGGCGCTGGCCTTATCAACAGCAAGTGGCGGCTTTATCTTTGGCGCGATGACTTTTGTTGTGCCGCGCTATTTTGAAATTTCAATGACCAATCTTTCAACATCGGTTGCCATTACCGGCCTTTTGGCATCATTAGTCTATGCGGTTGCATCATTTTCACAAATTGCCGTTGGCTGGTTAATTGACCGCTATTCGGCGAAAAATGTTCTATTTGTCATGGCCATTGGGCAGGTTTTATTCATCTATCTTGCCGCGCAATTTAATGATCTGGCGCTGTTTGTGGCGATGCTTTTGGCGATGAGTTTTGTCTTTGGCCAAATTCCCATCACCGATGCAATCTTGTCGCGCTATGTACCCGATGCCTGGCGCGGCCGCGTTTTCAGCGTGAAGTTTTTGCTGAATCTATCGATTGGCGCCAGCGTTTTGCCGGTTTGCGGATTGATCCTGCAAGCGGGCTTTACCATGACAACCTTGTTCACCTTAATGAGCGTTGTTGCCATTTTGATTGTTCTGGCAGCCCTTATTCTGCCGCAACAGCAAAGCGATCAACGGCTTGATCACGCGGCTGCCGAATAGGCAAATGGCTCTAGGGATTGGCGAACATAACCTTGGCCTCGCGGCGAAGCACCTTGCCAACCGGACTTCGCGGCAGCACATCAGTGATGTAAATCCGCTTTGGCGCTTTGACCGAATCAAGCCGGGATTTGACAAAGGCAATCAAGCCCGCCTCGTCAATGCTGGCAAGCCTTGACAGCTCGACCGCGGCATGAACCGCCTCGCCCCATTTATCGTCCGGAAGGCCAAAAACAACACATTCAACAACATCTGGATGTTGGCCAAGAACCGCCTCAACATCATTTGGATAGACATTGAATCCGCCAGTGACAACAACATCGCGAATCCGGTCTTTGATAAAGACAAAACCGCGATCATCAATATAGCCAATGTCACCTGTATGAAGCCAACCATCGATAATGGTCTGGCTGGTTTTTTCGGGCATTTTATAATAGCCCTTCATTACCAAATCACCGGCAAGCACCAATTCGCCTTCTTCGCCAGCTGGCAAAAGATTGCCGCCAGCATCCATGATGCCGATATCGGTCATGCAGGTGGCACGGCCGGTTGAAGCGTGGTTTGCCGGATCTTGCCAGTCTTTGGAACGCATGCAAATGGCAATTTGCGGCACCTCGGTTTGGCCAAAACAGGTTTCCATCGCATGGTTGAAAATCGGCATGGCACGCGCGACAACATCAGGCCGGATGGTGGCCCCGCCAATAATGAAATGACGAAGTGATGACAGGTCGATATCATTGATCCGGTCATCTTCAAGCATCATATAGCAAAGCGTTGGTGGCACAAAAATTGTTGTCGCTTGCATCGAGTCAATTGCATCCAAAATCGCCGCAGGGCTTGGCTGACCCATAAATAGTTGCGTGCCGCCAACCGCGAAAATTGGCAGAATCATCGTATTGGCGCCATGTGTCATTGGCGCTGCCAGTAAATGGCGATCTTTTGAGTCAAACCCGAATGATGCAATCATCGACGCAATACAGCTATTAAAAACCCGATAGCTTTGCATCACGCCTTTCGGCATGCCAGAAGACCCGCCGGTGAATTTGATCGCTTGCAGGTCTTCGCTATCGGCCAAATGGCGCTGTGGCATCTTGCCAGCATTGGCCGCCAGTAACGCCGTCATATGACTGCTAGCACGATCCGTCATCTCACCGTTTTTTCCGGCCAGAAGATGACCGGATACGGTGCCAAATTTTTCATCACAATCAGCGTCAAAAATCACAATGCTTGGCGCAGTTAGATCAATAATTCGATCCAGTTCCTCACGACCATTGCGCGGGTTTAGCGGCACCCATATTTTGCCAGCAGCATAGGTTGCAAGCCAGCCAAGAAGATGTTCGAAACTATTATAGGCGCAAATGCCAACGCGGCTTTGCGGCAATGGATCAATTGTCTGAAGCGCGCATGCCAGCGCATTAACCAAAGCGGCAAGATCTTGATAGGTGATTTTGCGTTGATCCGGCCCATCGCTGATTTCAACGGCAATCCGATCTGGCCATCGCGCCGCTGACCGGAAAAAATTATCAATCGGCATCATCACATGAGACATTGGTAGATCCTTGAAAAATACAAAATTACATGCGCCCAGATTGTGACAAGCGATTACGGCTTAACAAGTAAAAATACCAAGCCAATAAACCCAATCATGCGATTAAAATATAACCGCCAAGCCCACCAAGCGCGATCAAAAATAATTGCCGAAACAAATCTTGTGACAAGCGACGGCGAAGCCC
>DFSK01000107.1:0-4529 GCA_002378605.1 Alphaproteobacteria bacterium UBA3439 | reverse complement strand
GATACAGGCATCAGATCATGCCGGTAAAGGGCCAATCCCAATGACGCCGTCGAGGCGGCAAACAACATGCCCATCGCCTGCACAAGCGAGTCACGCGGCAGGCCGATTGATTGCAAAAACATCACCCCCGGCACAAATAACGTTCCGGTCAATCCGGTCAATAGCCCATTTACCGCCCCGCAAACCGGCCCCAGAATCATTTCAAGACGAGGCGATAATTGCGGGGATTTTGTGATCAGGCCAGATATCGCATAAAGCAACAAAAGCGCGCCAAGACAGCGATGCAAAAATTGTATCTCGACAAGGGTTGAAAGCTGGGCGCCAAGATGAACCATCACCACCGCCATCAGCAAAAACAGCCAGAGCCGCCGCCAAAGCGGGCCAATCTGACCACCAGCCAATGCCTGCCAGAGATTGGTTGCCAGAGATGGCATCACCAATAGCGCCATCGCGGTTGGCAAATCGACAATAATTGACAAAAGACCAAGGCTAACCGTTGGCAAGCCAAGCCCGACCATGCCTTTGACAAAACCGGCAAGACAAAAAACCATGCCAACCATGATTAGCAAATTTGCATCAACCATGGTCGCAATCCTGCTTTGCCAATTTTGGAATCGTTTTCAGCCAATAGGCATCACAATAAAAGATGGATCGGTTCATTGCCAAAGACTGGCAAGAAAGGCGCATAACAGCAAGCTTTTCGGTGTAACAAAACGGGCGTTATGAATGCCTATTCTTCGCGAATCCTGATGATGGTTCGCCGGTTTTTGGCCCATGATTCGGGCGATGCGCCAAATATCGCTGGCCGTTCCTTACCATAGGATTTGGTGGTGATCCGCCGCCGGTCAACACCCATACGGGCAAGCTGTTTGCGAACCGCATCAGCGCGTTTATGCCCAAGCGCAATATTATAATCGCGTGTCCCACGTTCATCACAATGGCCCTCAATCAGAATCTGAACCGCCGGATTGGATTTTAGATAATCAGCGACAAACAAAAGGCCCGACAAGGTTTGCCGGCTCAAAATCGCGCTGTCATAATCAAAATAGCTAAGATAGCCATCAATGCTGATATCCGTTTTGGCCTTCGCGTCAGCAGCTTTTGTTGATGTCCGGTCTAATGGTTGATCGGGGGTCGGATTTGCCGCTTGTTCAACTACGCCAGGCGCCACATCAGTTGGCGCGGCTGTCAAGGCCGGATCAGCAGATGGTGTTACCGCAACCGGACAGGCGCGATCAGCCGGACAAGCAGGGCCATCTTCGAAAATAACGACGCTACAGCCGCTTAGCCATAGCCCGATAAAGGCGGCACTCAATGTCCGGCAGATCATCATGATGGTTCGGCCTGTTTTAAACTGTCTTTGCTCTTCTTACCCAATCCATAACGACCTCGATCACATTTATGTAAGTTATAGCTGCGCATTTTTTGATATTGCGCCATTAACGGGTTGTCGGTTTGCCGCAGGGCCGATAGCCTAACATGGTACCCATTCCAGATGTGCAGCCATAGGCCATTTATCAGCCAGATATCACATTTGGCAAAAATCACCGGAGCCAAAAGCGATGAATTTATTTACCAAACTTCAACAACGCGATGCAGACCAGAACCCGATCCGTATTGGCATGATTGGCGCTGGTAAATTTGGCAGTATGTTTTTGGCGCAGGCAAACCGGCTGCCAGGGATTCATGTTGTTGGCATTGCCGATCTTAACCCGTCAAATGCCCGCTCAAATCTTGCCTATGTTGGCTGGCCAGCCGAAAAATACGGTGCCGCATCGCTTGATGATGCGGTGAAAACAGGGGCTAGTTTCGTTGGTGATGATTGGCAAGCTCTTATCAGCCATCCAGCAATTGACATGATTGTTGAATGCACTGGTGATCCGGTTGCCGCCGTCCATCATGTTGTAACCGCTTTTGAACATGGTAAAAATGTTATCAATGCAACGGTTGAAGCCGATGCTTTTTGTGGCCCGGCTCTCAATCAGGCGGCGATCGAAGCGGGCGTTGTCTATTCAATGGCCTATGGTGATCAGCCAGCACTGACTTGTGAACTTGTCGATTGGGCGCGGACATGCGGCTTTAAGGTGGTGGCGGCCGGACGCGGGCATAAATGGCTTGCCGAATATCGGTTTTCAACACCTGAAACAATCTGGAACTATTGGGGGCTAACCGCCGAACAGGCCGAACGTGGCAGGTTAAATCCAAAAATGTTTAACTCATTTCTTGATGGGTCAAAACCGGCCATTGAATCGGCAGCCATTGCCAATGCGACCGGCCTTGGCGTTCCGCAAACCGGACTGGCTTTTCCGCCAGGCGGCGTTGATGATATTCCGAATCTGATGCGGCCAAAATCGGCTGGCGGCGTTTTGGAATCTGAAGGCCTTGTCGAGGTGATCTCATGCCTAACGCCGGATGGTGCCGAAATTCCGCATGATATCCGTAAAGGCGTTTGGGTGGCCATCGAGGCTGACAATGACTATATACGCAATTGTTTTGAAGAATATAAGGTCATCACTGACACAACTGGCCGCTATATGAGCCTCTATAAAAAATGGCATTTAATCGGGCTAGAGCTTGGCATGTCGGTTGCCTCGGTTGGGCTTCGCGGCGAGCCGACTGGTGCTGCCATCTGTTTCAATGCTGATGTACCCGCCATTGCCAAGGCCGATCTTACCGCTGGCAGCATGCTTGATGGTGAAGGCGGCTTTACCATTTACGGCGGGGTGCGACCTGCGGCTATGTCAGTGGCAAATCGCTATTTGCCTCTGGGGCTTGCCAATCATGTCAAGCTGGTGCGGCCCGTCAAAAAAGACCAGCCAATTACGCTTGATGATGTTGAAATTGAAACAGCATCAACAGCCTATAAAATGCGCGAAAAAACCGTTGCCATGCTGGCGCGTTGATCAGGATATGGCCAGATAGCCTTGCCCATAAATGGCAACGGCGTTAGAACAGATAATGAATAGAGGGACAGGCTTCCCCCAGTCAAACTGCGTCCGGCCTAGATACAGACTAGTCCACTCTTTTTAGGCCTATTAATGTTAAAGGAATTCCTAATGTCAGTTACTTTGGATCAAGCCCGTATCATCACCGAAGCCGCCCTTGCCAAAGCGCGCGAACTCGGTCTGAAACCTATTAGCGTTATTATTATGGATCCACGCACGTCGCTTGTTGCCTGCCTGTCAGAAGAAGGCGTCAGCCAGATGCGTTGGCGCATTGCACAAGGCAAGGCAAATGCCGCGATCAAGCTTGGCTTGGGTACCCGCGCATTGATGGCGCGTGCCGAACAGCAAGCCTATTTCATTCAGGCCATGAACGGTCTTGCTGATGGCGAATTTGTTCCGGTTCCGGGTGGTGTTTTAATTCGTGATGCCAATGGCAATCTGCTTGGCGCCGTTGGCATTTCGGGTGACACATCAGATAATGATGAAGCCGCCGCGCTTGCTGGTATCGCTGCTGCTGGGCTGGTTGCCGAAACCGGCTAAGTCAGGCCTTACCACAACATAACCGCAATTTAGTTTGGCTCAGCCCTGAAAGGTTGAGCCAAATTCATCACGAAGAATGTTTTTCTGTACCTTGCCCATCGTATTACGCGGCAGCGATTCGACAAGAATCAATTTGCGGGGCTGTTTGAATCGGGCAAGCGTTTTCCCAAGATCAGCCTCAATCGCTTCAATATCGACCGGCTGGCTGCCATCGGCAACCAGAATCCCGATCACGCTTTCGCCAAAATCAGGATGCGGCGCACCAATAACCGCGCTTTCCAAAACGCCTGGCTGTTCATCGAGAACCAGTTCAATTTCCTTTGGATAGATATTATAGCCACCCGAAATGATCAGATCCTTGTTACGGCCGACAATCTGTAAATAGCCATGCTCGTCAATCCGGCCAAGATCGCCGGTGATGAAAAAGCCATCATCACGCAATTCTTCGCGGGTTTTTTCGGGCATGTTCCAATAGCCAATAAACACATTTGGCCCGCGCACTTCAATCTGACCAATGTCACCATCGGCGAGCGTTTCGCCATTATCCGGATTGGTAATTTTCATATCCACACCCGGAAGCGCCATCCCAACCGTACCGGCGCGACGTTCGCCATCATAGGGGTTAGATGTATTCATATTGGTTTCGGTCATGCCATAGCGCTCAAGAATGCGATGCCCTGTCCGGCTTTCAAATTGGACATGGGTTTCAGCCAGCAAAGGCGCACTTCCCGAAATAAAAAGCCGCATGTGACGGGTTAGATCAGGCGTCAGCCGCGGATCGTCAAGAAGCCGTGTATAGAAGGTTGGCACACCCATCATCGAGCTTGCCTGCGGCAGCGCCTCAATCACCATATCAGCCGAAAATTTCGGCAGGAAAATCATGCTTGCCTTGGCCAACAGAATAATATTCGTCGCCACAAACAGGCCATGTGTATGGAAAATCGGCAGCGCGTGAAGAAGCACATCATTCGCATCAAATCGCCATTCGCCAATCAAGGTTTCAGCATTTGACAAAAGGTTGTTTTGGGTCAGCATCGCGCCTTT
>DFSK01000120.1 GCA_002378605.1 Alphaproteobacteria bacterium UBA3439 | reverse complement strand
CGCGTGGATGTTGCGGCCTTTAAAGCCAGTCGAAATATGACGCGCATTCTCAAGAAAAACAGTGACCTTAACCGCAGCATCACAAGACCTGATCCAACCAATGCGCATTACCGATTATTCAAGGCCTATGTTACCAGCAGGCATGATGATGGCCAGATGGCGCGCATGGATCATGATGATTTTACCAGCATGATTAATAACAGCCCGATCGAGACAGTTCTGGTTAGTCATTACGACGCTGATGATCGCCTTGTCGGCAGCATTCTTGCTGATTTCCAATCTGATGGGTTGAGTGCCGTTTACAGTTTCTTTGATACCGAACAGGCCGAACGATCATTGGGAACCTATATGGTTCTTGATCTTCTGGCCATTGCCAAGGAATTGTCACTTGATTGGCTGTATCTTGGCTATTTCGTGAAGGGAAGCCGAAAAATGGCCTATAAAGAACGTTTCAAGCCTGCCGAAATTTTTGATGGTGGCATTTGGAAACCTGCCGACAAGGTTGTTCGCGCGTCATGAACAACCACGCCAAACAATAGGAGACTATCGTGGCAACATCTTTTGAACAATTGCGCCAGGATAACCAATTTGGCGTTCGTGCCAAAATCCGATCAGGTGCCTATTGCGATCATACATCAGGGCTGGCCAATGGCTTTTTGCAGGCAAATCTTGTCATTCTTGACCAATCATATGCACTTGATTTCATGCGGTTTTGCCAACGCAACCCAAAGCCCTGCCCGCTTGTCGGGGTTACCGATACCGGATCGCCCTATATGCGAACATTGGGCGCAGATATTGATATCAGGTCAGATGTGCCTTCCTATCATATTTATCGTCATGGCGTTCTAGATCGCACAGTGAGCGATATCACTGATTTATGGAACGACCAGATGGTTGGTTTTGCGCTTGGATGCTCATTTACCTTTGAACATGCTTTGATCCGCGCTGGGATTCCAGTTTGGCATATCGATAATGACCGGACGGTACCGATGTTTAAAACCAATATCAAAACCATTGAGTCCGGCCCGTTTTCTGGGCCAATGGTGGTCAGCATGCGCGCCATTCAGATTGATAAGCTAGATATGGTTCGCGCGATTTCATCCAATTTTCCCATGGCACATGGCGCACCAGTTCATTGGGGCGATCCTGCCGATATTGGCATTGCCGATCTCAATGCGCCCGATTGGGGCGATGCAGCGCCGGTTGGTGACGGTGAAATTGCGGTATTCTGGGCCTGCGGTGTAACACCTCAAGCGGCGATTCTTCATGCCAAACCGCCAATATCCATCACGCATAAACCGGGTCAGATGCTTATTACCGATGTTGCTGAAGATGCCGAAATTCCGATTATAAACCCGGCATTTTGATCACCAAATGGCGTTTGCATTGCCTGCCTTTGGCGTATCTTTGCCAAGCACTAGGCGCTTAGGCCTCAGGTAAATTTGGCCGGACGCGGAAACCCGTTTGGCGGTAATTTGCCCGAACCGCCCCGCCGTGCCAGCCATGTCGACAAGTCAGGTTCGGTGCGAACCCGTCCACCACCGGCTTGCCAACTCAGCCCTTTGGCTTTGTCAAATACCGTAATATCGGCAAGACCACCATCTTTGAACCGCTGTAGAATAACGCCTTTGCCGCGTCCCATTTCCGGCACTTCTTCAAGGGCGAAAACAATCAATTTCCGGTTCACACCAACCGATGCCACCATATCACCGGCAACGATTGCGCAAGCAACAGCTCGCGCTGATCCCGAAAGATTTAGCACCTGTTTGCCATTACGCGTTTGCGCCACAGCGCCCTGCATATCAACAACAAGGCCATGGCCGGTACTGGCCGCGACAAGCATTTTGCCATCACTGGCACGCAACAGCTTGACTATATCGCTATCTGCGGGCAGATCGACCATCAAACTAACCGGCTCGCCAAAACCGCGCCCGCGCGGCAATTTATCACCTGAAAGCGTGTAAAACCGGCCGTTATCCGCAAAAAGCAAGATTTTGTCAGTGGTTTCAGCATGCAGCACATGCCCTGCTGAGTCGCCTTCTTTATATTTGAAATCGCTGTCAATATCCTGATGGCCGCGCATTGCTCTTATCCAGCCATTTGCCGAACAGATTACGGTAATTGGTTCACGCTCAACCAGAATTTCAGTTGGATCGAAATCAATCTTTGGGGCCTCGGCAAGAACGGTCTTGCGCCGATCAACCTTGATAAAGGTATCTTTCATATCTCTGATCTGACTGGCAATGAATGACCATTGCCTTGCCTCATCACCAAGAAGCGCGTTCAAATCATCCTGTTCGGCCACCAGCTTGTCACGCTCGGTGCGAAGCGCCATTTCTTCAAGCCGTCGCAATGACCGAAGCCGCATATCAAGAACGGCATTTGCCTGATTTTCATTCAGACCAAACCGGCGCATCAATTCATCACGCGGATGATCGGCCTCACGGATGATCGCAATCACCTCGTCGATATTCAAAAAGACGATCAAATAGCCTTCAAGCACTTCAAGACGGTTGGCAATCTTTCCAAGGCGGTGGTGCGACCTTCGCTGCAATACGACGCGGCGATGCGCAAGCCATGCATTAAGCGCCCCGCGCAAATCCATCACCACTGGACGGCCATCGGCATCCAAAACATTAAGGTTCAGCGGAACCCGTACTTCAAAATCGGTAAGTTTGAACAGGCTTTCCATTACCACTTCGGCCTCGAGCCGACGTGATTTCGGTTCAAGAACAATGCGGATATCTTCGGCTGACTCGTCACGAATATCAGCCAGCACCGGCAGGCGTTTGGCCTGCAACATTTCGGCAAGGCGTTCGATCAACCGTGATTTTTGAACTTGATAGGGAATTTCGGTCACGACAATTTGCCATGCACCACCCTTTTCCGTTTCAACTTCCCATTTGGCCCGCACCCGAAACCCGCCACGACCCGTTGAATAGGCGTCTTTGATCGAATCCGCAGGTTCAATCAACAGACCACCAGTTGGAAAATCAGGGCCTTTGACGTAATTCAGCAATGTTTCAATCGACGCATTGGGATGTTTGATAAGATGTAATGATGCATCGGCAAGTTCGATAATATTATGCGGCGGTATCGATGTTGCCATGCCAACTGCAATACCCTGCGCGCCATTGGCAAGAAGGTTTGGAATACCCGCAGGAAGCAAGGTCGGTTCTTCTGATTCGCCATCATAAGTTGGCCGGAAATCAACCGCATCTTCGTCAATTCCATCTAGCAACAGACGCGCAACTTCGGTCATGCGTGCTTCGGTATAACGCATCGCTGCAGCGTTATCACCATCGATATTGCCAAAATTGCCCTGCCCTTCAACAAGGCAATAGCGCATGGCAAATTCCTGCGCCAACCGCACCATCGCATCATAAATCGCAGCGTCGCCATGCGGATGGAATTTACCCATCACGTCACCAACAACACGCGCTGATTTCTTGAAACCCTGACCCGGGTCAAGCTTGAGCTGACGCATCGCAAATAACAGGCGGCGGTGAACCGGTTTTAACCCGTCCCTGACATCGGGAAGCGACCGCGATGTGATGGTCGATAGCGCATAGGCAAGATACCGTTCCGACAGGGCGTCGGAAAACGCGGTCGGTTCAATTCGTCCGCCTGCGGGAATTTCAATATCATCATGCATAAGACAGCCTCATCACTTCATCATTTGCCGTTATAGCGACTGTCAACCATATCGGCTAGACGTTTACGCTGGGCTGGCAGATCTAAATTATGCGCGGCAAAAACACGCTTGGACAGAAAATGGCCGGTCAGGTCTAAACCGGCGACCCAATCATGTTTACCGCAAGAAACGCCGCCTAGAAACATCGGCAAAGCCAGCATCCGGCTGGCGAAGCTGCCGGCATGATGACGCGCCACCGCACCGCCTGATTTTGGGCTGACAAAGGCCAGATCATTGGTCTGACCGCTGGCAACACATCTAGCAAGATCAAGCCGATAACCAACCGCCGCCAACAGCCCCAATTCCCACCGAACATAGCCTTCAACCCAGCCCGCATTATCATCATCTAAGACAATCACATCTAAAAGTGCTGCACTGCCCTCAAAAAGCCCCGGCTGCGCTTCACGTTCGGGAAGCGCCCCATCAAGCAAGGCACACATTGACGCCACACCGGATAATCGCAAAGGCGAGTCCAGCAAAAGCGCCGGTATTGACTGAACCAATTCAATCTGCATTTGGCCCAGCTGCTCGCTTAGCCGCGCCCGCCAGCTAACCCGAACACGGTTTCCGGGTTGCATAATGCCGCGCATCTTTGATGATGCGCCGCCCCGAACCAATCCGGCATGTCGACCATAATCGGCGGTCAAAACCGACACAACAGCACTGCCTTCACCATGAGGGCGAACCGACAGAATAATGGCTTCGGCTTGCCAATCAGGCATTATAATCAAGATCCCACAGGTTATAGCGGGCCGAATCATCCATCCAGTCTTTGCGATATTTCACATGCGAGAACAGATGCACGCGGCGATCAAGCGCTTCTTCCAGCTCTTTGCGCGCGGCGGTGCCAATGCGGCGCATGGTTTGCCCACCTTTACCAAGGATAATGCCACGATGCCCCTCACGCGCAACATAGATGGACAGATGCACTTCAACACTGCCATCGTCGCGATCCTGCCAATTTTCGGTTTCAACAGTCAATTGATAGGGTAATTCTTGATGAAGATTCAAAAATAGCTTTTCGCGCAAGGTTTCCGCAGCCAATAGCCGTAGCGGCATATCCGATAAATCGTCTGGATCAAATAGAAACGGGCTTTTTGGCATTTTGCCAGCAAGCCATGATTTCAGATCGGCAACGCCATTTCCAGTTTCGGCCGACACCATGAAAATGCGCTCAAATTCATAGATTTTAGACATTTCATCGGCGCGTTCCAACAGCCGTTCCTGCGGTGCCAAATCAATTTTATTTAAAACCAGTGATGCCCGTCGTCCTGATGCGGCAAGTTTGGTCAAAATATTACTCGTATCTTCATCAATGAGCCGCCGTGCGCAATCATGCAACAGCAGCAATACATCGCCATCTTCGGCGCCTTGCCAAGCGGCCTGCACCATTGCCCGATCAAGCCGCCGCTTTGGTGTAAAGATACCCGGCGTATCGACAAAAATCATCTGCACATTCTGATGCATGCCAATGCCCCGAATACGGCTTCGGGTGGTTTGTACCTTTGGTGTTACGATCGACACTTTATGACCGACCATCGCGTTCATCAAAGTTGATTTTCCCGCGTTAGGTGCGCCGATCAAAGCCACGAATCCGGCCTTGGTTTCGGTGCGTGACAAATCGGCCGCCTGCGTGGTTTCATTGGTTTCATTGGTTTCGTTGTGATCGGTCATGAACCCGAAGTCCTTTCTTGCAGCAATTCCAGCAAGGATGCTGCTGCGGTTTGTTCGGCGATTTTACGGCTGCCAGCGGTGGCCACGACCGCGTCATAACCCTCTATTTTCACTTCATACGTCATTTGTGGTGCGTGATCAGGGCCAGATTTTGCCAATTGGCGATAGACTGGCAACCCCAGACCATGTTGCAAACTCCATTCCTGCAATTTCGATTTGGCATCTTTTTCATTTTGCGCATCGGCACGGCTATTTAACGGCCAATGTCGGTGCAAAAACGCCCGTGCTGCGTCTAATCCCGCATCAAGATAGATTGCCGCCATCAGGCTTTCGACAACATCGGCCATCACGCCATCATTGCCAGCAATATCCAGCCCACTTTGCGATTTTATATAATCGGCAAGCTGTAGATTCTTGGCAACAACCGCCAAAGTCGACATCCGCGCCTCGCCATGTAGCCGCAAGGATAACGCACCCTCATCATCATGTGGAAAAGCAGCATAGAAATGATCCGCCAGCAAAAGCCCTAGCACACGATCGCCCAGAAATTCGAGACGTTCATAGCTGTGCGCGGAGTCGATATGACTTGAATGGCTTAATGCCTCATGCAGGATATTGCGGTCGGCAAATTGATGACCTATCGATGTTTCAAGCGTTGCAAGCGGGTCAGCAGTCATTAAATAATGCCATCTCCAATGCGGCCATAACGAATTGCGAAAGGCCATTTCCAGATTTCCCAGATGCGGGCATTGCCATTATGGCTGAAAAACAGGCGATCGGCCCGACCAACCATATTTTCAGCAGGCACCATCCCAACAGCCGTTGTCCGGCTATCGCGCGAATTGTCGCGGTTATCGCCCATCATGAAATAATGCCCTTCAGGCACCTGATAAACGGCTGTATTATCGTAGGAATCACTGTCTGAACGTTCCTGAATCAAATGCCGCGATCCGTTTGGCAAGGTTTCTTCATAAACCCTGAAACTCATCATTGAATAGCCGTTGGTTGCGGTTGCTTGGCCTAGATAGGTGCGCTCAACCGGAACGCTATTAATATGCAAAATACCACCTTGAACCTGGATTTGATCTCCGGGGAGACCAACAACGCGCTTGATAAAGGCAACGGATGGATCCGTTGGCTGGCGAAACACCGCAACATCGCCACGTTCTGGCTTATCTTCGAAAATCCGACCTGAAAAAGGCGCAATCCCGAACGGAAAGGAATAACGCGAATAGCCATAGGAAAATTTCGACACAAACAAATAATCGCCAACAAGCAAGGTTGGCACCATTGATCCTGACGGGATGTTAAACGGCTCGAAAAGGAATGACCGAAAGCCAAGCGCAATGGTGCCCGCGATCAGAACGGTTTTCACAAGCTCGAACTTGCTTTCTTTTTGCTTTTTAGCCATTCGGTTTGATCCATTCAGCCGGTACGGCGCTAATCACGATAAATGCCAAGGCATAGGGAGACTCGTCGCTCAGCGACACTGATAGACTTGCCTTATACCCATCCGGCGTCATTGTCTCAAGCGCCGTTTTGCAGCGACCAGTCAAATTGACCACAGGCGCCCCGTTTAAAGCCGATAAGGTTTCGGCCTCACGCCAGCCACAGCCTGTCACACCTGATACGCTAAGCGCCTTATAGACCGCCTCTTTCACCGCAAAACGCTTGGCGAAATAGCTAGCTGGATTGCTGGATTGTTCGGCAGCGTTTAATTCAGCATCGGAAAAGATGCGTTTAACAAATTTATCGGGATGCCGATCCATCGCTGCTTGAATGCGACGCGCATCGACAATATCAGTACCAATACCAAGGATCATACGTTTTTCCGGCGATGATCATCATCGCGGGCTGCATCCATCAATCGGCGCATTTTCACAATCGCGGTTTCTAACCCGCAAAAAACGCTCTCGCCAATCAAAAAATGGCCGATATTCAATTCTTCCATTTCCGCAATGGCCGCAATCGGCCCAACCGTGTCAAAGCCAAGACCATGACCAGCATGAGTTTCGATGCCAAGGCTGGCGCTATGGCGCGCGGCAAGCTGAATTCTGTTTAACTCGGCTTCACGGCCAGCGACATCATGGCAATAGCGCCCTGTATGAAGCTCGACAATATCTGCGCCAATCTGTTTTGCCGCGTCAATATCAGCTGGGTTTGCCTCGATAAATAGCGACAAGCGAATGCCTGCAGCCTTCAAAGGCGCCAACATATCGGCAAGGCGATCCTCTTGCCCAATAACGGCAAGTCCGCCTTCGGTGGTCACTTCGGCACGACGTTCGGGCACAATACAAGCTGCATTTGGTTTTGTTTTCAGCGCAATGGCCACCATTTCACTTGTTGCCGCCATTTCAAAATTCAGCGGTACGTCAATAGCCTTGCGGATTGCGGCAATATCTTCATCACGGATATGACGGCGATCCTCGCGAAGATGTGCTGTAATGCCGTCAGCGCCCGCCTTAATGGCTAATTCTGCCGCAGCAACAGGATCAGGATGCGCCCCACCCCGCGCATTGCGCAAGGTTGCAACATGGTCAATATTCACGCCGAGGCGTAATGGCTTTAAAATTTCTGACAAAATATCCTCATTATCCCTAAATCACATGGATAACCGCAATTCGCGGTTTAGGTTAGCCGTTTTTTTTGGCATCAGCTGCGCGTTGGGCGGCCTTTAGTAATCGTTTTGCCCGATGCAACCGCCAGCCTTTCACCGCCCACAAGGTCAGCAAAAACGAGGTGACCCATGCAATTGCGCCAAGAACCGTACCACCAATCAGCAATGGCATGAATACCTGTTCGATATCGCGCGATATATCCGCCCAGCCTATATTCCCAGAAAAGGACAGAAAACGCATAACATTCCGCATGATGGCGCCAAGCTCGTCAATCGACAGAACATGCAGATCAGCGCCATAGCCAAACGCGTGAATAATCCCCAAACCAATTTCGTAATCGGCAAGCCAGATCAGAATAAAGGTCCATGGATTGCCGAAAAACGTGCCAATCGCCGAGGCAAGAACATTCCCGCGAAACAACATCGCAAGCGCGCCAGCAAGAATAAAATGCAGCCCTAGAAACGGTGTGAAAGACGCTGCAACACCGCTAGCAAATCCGCTGGCAATCGAGGCTGGTGTTCCGGGTAACCTGGTAATCCGTTGGAAAAGATAGGAAAAGAGTCGCCGAAACCCGCGCTCTGGCCAAACGACAGCGCGTAATTGTTTTAAAGCACTCAATGGTTTACGACGTCGAAACATCTTAGCTACCCATAAAATTAGCAAGCCCAAGCCTAGATATTGCTTGCCCGCTCAACACGTTCCACGAAATTATTTGCTTGAAGCACAGCGATAACAGTCCGCATATGCTCAACATCCTTGACCTCAAGATCAAGTTGAAAACTGAAAAAATCAGCATTGCGGTCAGTAAGATGAATATTGGAAATATTGCCACCTTGCTGGCCAATGATGGTGGCAACCGCGGCCAAGGCACCGGGTTCGTTAGACAGAACCGTATTCAAACGCCCCATAACCCGCTTTGGCCCTTCATGTTCCCAGCCAACATCCATCCATAATTCAGGCATATCGTTAAAATCGACAAGGGTGGCACATTCGGCGCGATGTACCGTAACGCCCTTGCCGGTGGTGAAAATGCCGACAATTTCTTCACCTGGCAAAGGGTGACAGCAACGCGCCATGGTAATTGCAACGCCCGGGTTAATGCCTTGAATTTTCAATAATGGTTTTCGCGTTTTAGACCGGTCACGGTCGGTTTCACCTGTTGGCCTGACACGTTTCTTGCTCTTGGCCAAATCGGGAAACATTTTTTCGATCACAAGTTCGGGCTGCATACGCCCCTCACCAACAAGAGCAAATAAATCCTCAGGTTTCTGCACGCCAAAAATCTGCGGAATCTTGTCCATTGCCCGCTTTTTAAGCGGTTTATTCACTTCCAAGAATGCTTTTTGCAAAATCGATTTACCAACGCGGCTAAATTCAACCGCGCGTTCGGCCCGTACCGCGCGCCTGATGCCCGATTTTGCCCGCCCCGTTTTGACAAAATTTTCCCATTCGGCAAGCGGACGTGCAGTTGCTTTGGTGATGATGTCGATCTGGTCGCCATTTTCCAGCTCGGTTGCCAATTGACGGTTTTTGCCATTGATCCGAACGCCACAACATTTCTGGCCAACTTTGGAATGAACCGCATAGGCGAAATCGACCGCCGTTGCGCCCTTTGGCAAGGCAATCAAATCCCCGCGCGGGGTAAAGCAAAATACCTGATCGTGATATAAATCCATTTTGGTATGTTCGAGAAATTCTTCGGCACCAGCTTCTTCATCTAAAATTCCAACCAATTCTTGAATCCATTTGAATTTACGAAGATTTTTATCAGATGAAGGGTCTTTGTAATTCCAATGTGCCGCCACACCATATTCGGCAATTATATGCATTTCGGGGGTGCGAACCTGAATTTCAATCTTGTGGTTTTCTGGCCCGATAACACCTGTGTGTAGCGATTGATAGCCGTTGCGTTTCGGGGTCGATATGTAATCCTTAAACCGCCCCATCACATTGGGATAGGCCGCATGAATACTGCCAAGCGCCTGATAGCAATCGGCCGTTGACGGCACCAAAATACGAAACGCCATGATATCGGACAGCTGATCCATCGTGACTTTTTTGCGCTGCATTTTCCGCCAAATTGAATAGGGCGACTTCAACCGTCCGCTAACGCTGCATTCAACCCCGCCACGTTCAACAACATCCTGCAATTCAACGCTAATCATCGGAATGATGATTTCGGATTCATGAACCATGTAATCCAGCCTTGCGGTGATGGTTTGCGCCATTTCTTCCTGCAAAACGCCAAAGGCGGCATTTTCCAGCGCATGCTGCAAATTAGTGACACCGATGCGTTCGGCAAGTGGCGCATAGATTTCCAGTGTTTCGCGAGCAATGCGGGTGCGTTTTTCCGGCTTTGGAATGTGGTTAATCGTGCGCATATTATGCGTTCGGTCAGCCAGCTTAACCAACAACACCCGCACATCTTCACTCATCGCCAGCAATAATTTTCGGAAATTTTCAGCCTGAAGGCTGTTCTGGCCTGCCTGCAGCCCAATCCGGCTTAGTTTTGTGACGCCATCAACAAGCTGGGCAACGCTTGGGCCAAATGCCGCATCAAGTTCATCAAGCGTTACATCACAATCTTCGACCGTGTCATGCAATAATGCAGTGATGATCGTATCAAGGTCGAGCCGCATATCAGCAAGGATATTGGCCACGGCAATCGGGTGAATATAATAGGGTTCGCCTGAGGCGCGGGTCTGGCCGTCATGCGCTTCCATGCCAAAGATGAAGGCGCGTTTTAGCTTATCACCGTCCACTGACGGATCATAAGCATGTATTTTGTCAAACAGTGCGTCCGCTGCTTCAATCATCTCGCTGCCAAGCCGATTAGCCAAGTCCAGCCGGCAGATCCCTGAACGGATATCGTGTCGTGCTGGCCCTTTGTCTAATCTTCACTCTGCATTTCAGACAGGTCAACATCTTCAAAGCCTGATGGCTCCAATTCTTCAGGGCTGGCAATCTGCATGCCGCTGGTTTCGCCTTCATCATCGCTGTAATCGCCAACCATTTCCGACAGATCAACCTCGGCAGCGATTGCCGCATCATCACGGATTTCTTGCTCTTCACGGATCGCCACGCGCTGCAGCTTCTTGATCAGACCTTCGCCAAGAACACCAAGATCAACGGTCTCGGCGGCAATCTCACGAAGCGCAATAACAGGGTTTTTGTCGTTATCACGATCGATCGTTGGCAAATCCCCTTTGAGAATTCCGCGTGCACGCTGCCCAGCCGTCAACACAAGGTCAAACCGGTTTGGGATTTTCTCGATGCAATCTTCAACGGTAACGCGTGCCATGAATATCTCCTTGTCCTGATTGATCAAATGGCGAAATCATCCAAAGATGCCGCCATTTTTCGGCAGCGCCAAACCAGATAAACTAGCAGGCATTTACCATTCAACCCTAAAATGCGCAAAAACTAAGCGGGGTGTACCCTAAATTCGAGGTCTGAACAAGCAAAAAGCGGCAGGTAAACAAGCGCGATTTATCCGGCAAGCCTGATTTGCTGGTCAGCAGGAATCATCGCAATCAGATCTTGAATCGGCATTCCGCTAACCGGATGTACCCAATCAGGGCATAATTCACCAAGCGGCAATAAGACAAAGGCGCGCTCATGCAACCGCGGATGCGGCAACGTCAACCCACTGTCAGCGCTCACCATGCCTGCGAAATCAAGCAAATCGAGATCAAGCACCCGCGCGGCGTTACGCTCTGCCCTGATCCGGCCAAAGCGCTTTTCGATGCGGTGTAACGCCGCCAATGTTGACGCAGCATCCAGATCGGTTGTCGCTGCTGCGACCGCGTTTAGGTACCAAGGCTGGTCTGAAATCGGCACAGGCGCCGACTCATACCAATTTGACAGGGCCGACAAATGCACCCCTTCGTCAGCAAGCGCTGATACGGCCGCAATGCAGCCTTCACGCGGGCTGGCATAGCCGTCAGGTGTTAGATTTGCACCAAGTCCGATAAAAAGTCGGGAGCCCATGATTTTGTCCATATTTGCGCTGCTGTCATCACTGGGACGGGTCGTAGCATAATTTTTATGATTTTTCAGCCAAACAAACATGCCCGTGCATGAAAAACGATTCTTGGCCCATCATTCGGCCGTTAATTTGACGTGAAATAGCATTTTAATACGGTTTAACCTTGAAAAATGCCAAGCGGTGCTATTCGATAAAAGGATAATATTAAGTTAAATTTTGTAATTTATATCCTTTGGACATTTCTCATGAGACCCGAAAAAACGGCACTTTTTATTGATGGTTCGAATTTTTATGCCGCAACACGATTGCTAAATATGGATGTCGACTATGCCAAACTTCATGCCCATTTCAGCCAAAACGCAAATTTGATCCGCGCCTATTACTACACCGCCCTTCCCGAAGATCAGGAATTTTCGCCGCTTCGGCCATTGATTGACTGGCTGGATTACAACGGGTTTGCCGTTGTTAGCAAATTAACCCGCGAATTCACCGATCCTGAAACCGGCAAAAAGCGCACCAAGGGCAATATGGATATGGAACTTGCCCTCGATATGTTAAAACTGGCGCCACATATCGATCACGCCATTTTATTTTCAGGCGATGGTGATTTTTGCCGCCTTCTTGAAGATGTGCAGGACATGGGCGTTCGCGTGTCAGTGGTTTCAACGACCAAAACCTCGCCACCAATGGCGGCCGATTCATTACGCCGGATGGCTGATATTTTTATCGAGATGGATCAACTTCGCGATCAGATTGCACGGCCATTACGTCAAACCGAGGCCGTGCCGGTCTGATAAGATTGGGAGATCGCTAGCTGTTACGGGTGCGTAGCAAACGCGCCTTGTCGCGGCTCCATGTCCGGTCTTTATCAGCCTGACGCTTATCTTGCTTCTTTCGCCCCTTGGCCAGACCAATCTGGATTTTAGCAACGCCACGATCATTGAAATACATGGCCAATGGCACCAATGTCATGCCTTCGCGCCGGATCAGGCCAAGCATGCGGTTCCGTTCGCGCATCTTCACCAGTAATTCACGCGGCCGTTTTGGTTCGTGATTCACGCGGGCTGGTTCATAAATTGGAATATTGGCATTGAACAGCACAAGACGGCCGTTATCCTCACCAGCATAGGACTCGGCAATGCTGGCACGGCCGCTTCGCAGTGATTTGACCTCACTGCCTTGCAAAATCAGACCAGCTTCGATTTTTTCTTCGATTTGATATTCATGCCGTGCCTTGCGGTTTTCCGCAATTCGTCCGGTAGAGATAGTGCCTTTGGCCATGATATGTCCAATCAAGCTGGCACAGGCGCCAGCAATACCACTAGTTCAGCAGACCTGCACTGCGCAGGGCGGCTTCGACGCGGGCTTTGCTTGCCGGTGCAATCTCGCATAGCGGCAAACGCGTTTCGGCACTGCAAATGCCCAGCAATTCAGCAGCATATTTCACCGGGCCCGGGCTTGCTTCGCAAAACATCGAATCATGAAGCGGCATGAGGCGCTCATTAATAGTTTGCGCTGTGGCAATATCGCCAGCGGCCCAAGCGGCATGCATCTCGCTCAATAATTTTGGCGCAATATTTGCCGTGACCGAAATACAGCCATGCCCACCTGCTGCCAGATATGGCAGGGCGGTTGCATCTTCACCCGATAATTGCGCAAAATCGGCACCAAGAAGATTGCGAAGACGCGTCGGACGCCCAACATCGGCAGTGGCATCTTTGATGCCCTTAATATTGGCATGGTCAGCAGCAAGGCGCGCCATGGTCTCGTCATCAACCTTCACAATTGACCGGCCCGGAATATCATAAACGATCACCGGCACTGAAACGGCCTTGGCAACGGCTGAAAAATGCTGATACAGCCCCTCTTGGGTTGGCTTGTTATAATAGGGGCTAACGATCAAAACCGCATCGGCGCCAGCCGCAGCGCCATGCTTGGCAAGCCGCACCGCTTCGGCCGTGCTGTTTGATCCAGCACCCGCAATCACCGGCACACGGCCAGCGGCCTGTTTGATACATAGTTCGACAACAAGATCATGCTCTTCATGCGACAATGTCGGTGACTCGCCGGTTGTCCCAACAGGGATCAGCGCGGCGGTACCATTTTCAATTTGCCAATCAACCAGTTTGCAAAACGCGTCCTTGTCTATCTGCCCATTTTTAAAAGGCGTGACAAGAGCGGTGCAAGAACCGGAAAAAACAGCGTTTGTTGATGCTGGTGACATTGTTTATCTCCTTACGGCACAAAGCCGAAAACCATATTGCGGTAAAATAGGCATGCCGCAAGATAAACACAAGCCAACAATTATTGTCATCTGTGTGGTGCAGGCTAATAGCTGTGCCCTGCCGCCGCGCACCCAAGCAATATGCCCAAGATAATATTTGCGCAATGATAAATGCCACGATCCAGCTTGATTGACCTTGTTTGAGAAAGGCTCTAATTTTGACCAGCATCATCCTTGTTCGGAAATATCACAAATGACAAAATCAATGCCCCTGCCGCAAACAGCTGACGGCGCGCTTCAAATCGACCTTGCCACCATCGAAGCCGCTGCTGACCGAATACGACCGCATATTTTCAAAACGCCGCTGTTGGAATCACCGCGGCTAAATGATTTTTTGGGACGCCGCCTTCTGGTCAAAGCCGAAGCGTTGCAACATACCGGATCTTTCAAACTACGCGGCGCAACCAATGCGGTTTGGAGCCTTGACGATGATGTTCGCCATGTTGTGGCCTTTTCCAGCGGTAATCATGCCCAAGGCGTTGCCCGCGCCGTTACTACACGCGGCCTAAAAGCCACGATCATCATGCCCGAAGACACGCCAGCGACCAAAATCGAAGGCACCAAAGCCTATGGTGCCGATGTCGTGACCTATGATCGTTACACAGAGTCGCGCGAAGAGATTGGCGAGGCCCTAAGCCAGAAATATAATGCCAATCTGATCAAACCCTATGATGATGTTCGGGTGATTGCAGGGCAAGGCACGGTCGGGCTGGAAATCGCACGACAAGTAGCCGTTATGGGCGTTGTTCCCGATGCAATGATCTGTTGTTGCGGCGGCGGTGGCCTGATTGCAGGAAGCAGCATCGCGCTTCATGCGCATTTTCCCGAAACCAAAATCTGGTGCGCCGAACCCGAATTTTACGATGATACGAAACGATCACTTGAAACCGGCAATATTGAGCGGGCACAAACCGGCAAATCATCAATTTGCGATGCCATTGTAACGCCAGAACCGGGCCAATTGACCTTTCCGGTGAATCGCAAACATTTGTCTGGCGGCGCAATCGTCAGTGATCAGCAAGTGTTAAAAACCATCGCAACCCTGTTCAAACATCTAAAAATCATTGTCGAGCCGGGCGGCGCCGTTGCTGTTGCCGCGGTCTTGACCGGACAAGTTCCCGCCGGTGCCAATAATATCGTTGCAGTGGCATCAGGCGGCAATATTGATCGTGATATGTTCAAACGTGCGCTTGATGAAGACCCGTTTTTCTAGAGATGGCTCAAAGTCGCTAGAAATCCGTTGGCGCACCACCTTCGGCTTTTCGTCGATTGACGAAATCCAGCAATTCATCATGAATGCCGCTATCCATTGGCGGCGGCGTATATTCGCCCAAAACCTGTTTGAAATGGGTGTTGGCGCGTTGATGCGCCCATAATCCGCCGGCATCTTCCCAATTTTCAAAATTCCGCCAATCTGACAAAAGTGGCGTGTAAAATGCGTCACGATAACGCTCTTGAGTATGATCACACCCAAAAAAGTGACCATGCGGCCCAACCTCTTTGATTGCTGAAACCGCCAGCGACGCCTCATCAACAACAATTGGACGTTGTGCATAGATGATCTGCTGAAGCATTTCGCAATCAATGACGAATTTTTCGAAACTGGCAGATAGACCGCCTTCCATCCATCCGGCAGCATGATAGATCAGATTTGCCCCACCCGAACAGCTGCCCTGAAGCGAAAAGGCCGATTCCCAGACCGCCTGCGCATCGGGGGCATTGGCCGCATTCGCGTTTGACGCGCGAAAGGGCAGATTATAATGGCGTGCTATCTGCCCAGATATCTGCATTGCCCTGACAAATTCGGGCGTGCCAAAGGCCGGCGCGCCGGTTTTCATATCAACATTGCTGGTAAAGGCCCCATACATCACCGGCGCCCCTGCACGCACCGCCTGCAACAGGGCAATCGCGGCAAGCGCTTCGGCATTTTGCTGAACAATCGCGCCAATAATGGTGACTGGCGCCATCGCACCAGCCAGGGTAAAGGGCGATATCACCACCATTTGATTGCGTGCTGCCATGCGCATGGCACCATCAAGCATCGGCCAGTCATGTTTCAGCGGCGATGTTGAATTGATGTTCGTAAACATGCGCGGTTTTGCTTCAAATTCAGCATGGCTTAGCCCGCCAGCTATACGCACCATTTCCATAGCGTCTTCGATCCGTTCGGTGCCAAGCGAATAGGCATGAACGACCTTGTCAGTCAGGATCAATTT
>DFSK01000052.1:29496-33092 GCA_002378605.1 Alphaproteobacteria bacterium UBA3439 | reverse complement strand
ATGACCCAGCCATTTATCGATTGCGCCATCGCCGCCCGCCAGCAAATTGCGCTTGATGATATTGTTTCAATTACTGCCCATGTTGGTGAGGGAACGGTTCACCGTCTATGGGAACCGCTTGCCGAAAAACAGGCACCATCAACGCCCTATGGCGCGAAATTTTCGGTTCCTTATTGTATTTCCGTTGGCATGGTCTTTGGCGCGGCGGGTCTGGCAGAATTTACCAGCGCGGTGCTGGCTGATGCTAAAGTGCAATCGCTATCGAAAAAAATCAGTTATAAAATTAATCCAGACGACCCCTATCCGCGTGATTATATTGGTTGGCTTGACATCGAAACGCGCGATGGCGCTAATCACAAATTTACCCAAGACTGTATGCGCGGTGGTAAAAACCAGCCGATGAGTGACGGTGAAATTGCTGAAAAATTCATTGCCAATTGCCGCTATGGTGGGTTGGATGAAACAGCGGCAAAAGCGGCGCAGGACAATGTTTTGGCTTTTTTTGCCAGCCCTGACAGCCTCAGCCGTGACCTATTTGAAACATTGCCGATCTGATTGTGGAGACCATTATGACCGATTCATCAAATACCCCAATTCACGCAGGCCAGATTGGCACAAGAACCCCGCTTGCCAGCAGTGCGCTGAAAGATTATCTGGTGCTTGACCTTACTCGTGTTCGTTCGGGGCCAACTTGCGTTCGCCAGCTGGCGGATTGGGGCGCCGATGTGATCAAGATTGAAACCCCGTCAGATGGCGCCCAGCTTGGTGGGCCACGTCAGGGGCCGGATTTTCAGAATCTGCATCGTAATAAGCGCAGCTTGACCTTGAATCTGAAAAGCGAAGCTGGCATGAAAATTTTTCGCCAGCTTGCCGATAAGGCCGATGTGATTGTTGAAAATTTCCGTCCTGATGTCAAAAACCGGCTTGGCATTGATTATGAAACCTTGTCGAAAACCAACCCGCGTCTTGTCTATGCGTCAATTTCCGGATTTGGTCAGGATGGCCCTTATAGTGGCCGTCCCGGATTTGACCAGATTGCTCAGGGCATGGGCGGCCTGATGTCGATCACCGGTACGCCGGGTGAAGGCCCCATGCGCGTCGGCATTCCGATTGCTGATTTATGTGCTGGTCTATTTGCGGCGCAGGGTATTTTCATTGCGCTTCTTGAACGTGCACATTCGGGTCAGGGACAGTGGGTGCAAACCTCACTTTTGCAGGCGCAGATGTTCATGCTGGATTTTCAGGCCGCACGTTATCTGATGGATGGCGATATTGCCAAACAGGCTGGCAATAACCACCCGACCTCAATTCCAACGGGCGTTTTTGAAACAAGCGATGGCTATATGAATATTGCGGTTGCTGGCGAAGTGATTTGGGAAAGATTTGCCGCCGCGCTTGGCCGTGAAGATTGGATCACTAATCCCGATTACGCGACCGGCCCTGATCGTTCTAAAAACCGCGATGCGATCAATGCCGAAATCAATGTGATCACCCGCGACAAAACAACCGCGGCATGGATTGATATTTTGAACGATGCTGGTGTACCGGCTGGTGAAATTAATAATATTGGTCAGGCTTTTGAAAATCCGCAGGTCAAGCATCTTGGCTTGGCCCAGCCGATCACAAGCCATGAGCGCGGTGACACCCATCTTGTTGGCCAGCCAATTATGATGAGCCGAACACCAAGCCATCTTGCCTCGCCGCCGCCACTTGCCGGTGGTCATGCTGATGATATTCTGTCAACACTTGGCTATAGTGCTGATGAAATTGCCGCGCTTCGCGACGCCAAGACAATCTAAAACCAAAGGTCTGAAACGCCTGCCCGATTTATAAGGCCGACCAATTAGAGGATATGCCGAACCATGACTGATAAAATCATTGTGAGCCAATCAGGCGCCATCGCCCGAATCATTTTTAACCAGCCAGAAAAGCGCAATGCGGTTTCGCTGGAAATGTGGGAAGCCGTTGAGGTTGCGCTTGATAAATTTGCTGCTGATAAAGATGTGCGCGTGCTGATCTTGTCAGGTGCTGGCGGCAAGGCCTTTGTGTCGGGCGCCGATATTTCCAAATTCGAGAGCGAGCGTGCCAGTGCTGATGGTGTGGCGCGTTACAATGCTACCACCAAACGCGTCTATGACAAGGTCGAAGCATTCCCGAAACCAACGATTGCACAAATTGATGGTTTTTGCGTTGGCGGCGGCATGGCGCTTGCCGTATGTTGCGATATCCGCATTTGCGGACAGGGATCAAATTTTGCCATTCCGGCAGCGCGGCTGGGGCTTGGTTATGGCTTCCTTGGCATTAACCGGCTTGCCAATCTTGTTGGGCCTGCCTTTACCAAGGAGATCTTTTTCACTGCGCGCCGGTTTGATGCTGAAGAAGCGCGGATCATGGGGCTGGTGAACCGGATTGTCGAAGATGGCGCGGTCGAAGCGGCAGCCGATGAGATGGCAACCACCATCACTGGCAATGCGCCTTTGACCGTCGATGCGGTAAAATTCATCGCCAATCAAACGCGAATGGATGAAAGCCAGCGTGATCTGGCGACATGCGAAGCAATGGTTCAGACCTGTTTCGATAGTGCTGATTATATCGAAGGCCGCCGTGCCTTTATGGAAAAGCGCAAGCCTGTTTGGACAGGAAGCTGACGCGAAAAACGGGTCATGACAATGCATTTTGTCTGACGCCGCCCATGAAAAAACCGTCAAGCCCGACCATGGGATTGACGGTTTTTTTGGCAAACTTAATTTTCTGGTTTCGCTTTATTTAGAATTGCATCACGACGCCGCCATTGATCTGCAGCATTTGGCCATTCACAAAACCACCATTGTCCGAACAAAGATACGCAACCATGCCGCCAATATCTTCGGCGTGACCAAGCCGGCCCGATGGGTTGGCTTTTAACAAGGCTGAAAATTTTGCATCCTTGGCAATATCGACATCATTTGCCGGAAATGTGCCCGGTGCGATGATGTTAGCGGTGATGCCGTTGGCACCAAACTCAACCGCAAAGGCCTTGGTCAATCCCCATACCGCATGTTTGGCAACCGATACGGCCGATGCCCCCGGATAACCACGTTGGGCATTCATGCCGGAAAAGCTGATGATGCGTCCCCAGCCATTGGCAATCATGCCTGGCAGGATCATGCGCGACAACCAGATTGCGGCATTCAAATCAACATCCATGACCTGTTGCCACTCATCTTCGCTAACCTCAAGAAATGGCCCATGCGGACGAATGGCCGCGTTATTGACAAGAACATCAATCCGGCCGAAATGGTCAATGCCTGCCTTGGCAACCGCTTCGGCTTCGGCCTTGATGCCAACATTGCCCATTGCCACAAGCGCCTCGACACCATGATTGCGCATTTCGGCGGCAACGGCTTCGGCGGCGTCACGATTGCTGCTGCCATTCACGATGATGTTAAATCCGGCTTGCGCCAGCTGGCTGGCGATGCCGCGGCCAATATTCTGTCCTGATCCTGTGATCAGGGCGGTTTTTCTGTCACTATGCATTGTTTACCTCTGTGATAAATTCATTGAAACGATAACCGCTCGGATTTCGGGCCAGCAATCAAGATCTGTCAGAAAGGCGC
>DFSK01000052.1:13556-29219 GCA_002378605.1 Alphaproteobacteria bacterium UBA3439 | reverse complement strand
GAAATCGGCAATTGAACGGGCATGTGCCGCCTTTTAATCAGACGGTGACGGCGATATGAATTCATAGCGAAATCAGCGTTGTGATTGGGTATATTCGCTATAGACAAACCGCCATCACGGTGCAATTCTTGACGCTGATTTTGCGCCGTTTTCCGCGTTTTTTTGATATGAGATAAGTGAGTTATAGACATGAAAATTTCCCCCCTTGGCGCGGTAATCGCGGCTGATATTTTGGATGTTGATCTTGCCAAACCGCTTGATGATCAAACCATCGCTTTGATTGGTAACGCATGGAATGATCAGCTGGTTCTGCGCTTTCGCAATCAGCGCCTCAATGATGATGATTTGTTGCGGTTCAGCCGCTATTTTGGCGAGCTCGATCCGCCGGGGCCAAACCCTTACGGCGTAACATTCTTGCCTGAATATCCTGAAATTAATGTGATCTCGAATGTCAGGGATGATGCTGGCGTTCCGATTGGCAATCTTGGTGATGGCGAGGCTGTTTGGCATGCCGACATGACCTATATCGACAATCCGCCTGAGGCAGGCATTCTTTATGCGCTTGAAGTGCCGGTTGGTCAGGGCGACACTTATTTTGCCAATATGGTCGTCGCCTATGATGATATGCCTGCTGATTTACGCGCCGCCATTGATGGTAAAATCTTGATCCATGATGCGGCGCATAACAGTGCTGGCATGCTTCGCAAAGGCTATGAAGAAGTGCGCGATGTGAAATTAACCCCCGGGGCGCGTCATCCTTTGGCCTATGAAGATCCAACGGGGCGCGTTGCGTTATTTCTAGGGCGCCGCCCACATGCCTATATTTTGGGAATGGAAGAGGACGATAGTGAGGCGCTTCTTGATTCGTTATGGGCGCATGCAAGCCAGCCCAAATATAGCTGGAAAAACGAATGGCAGGCAGGTGATTTGGTGATGTGGCAAAACCGTATGGTATTGCATCGCCGTGATGGGTTTGACCCAAATATGCGCCGCGTCATGCACCGGACCCAACTCAAAGGTCGTAGCCCGATTGCGGCATAGTGTCTTTCACCGTCGCCGCCATGAACTCAATTCGTCACAAGGCCGGTTCTGGCCTTGCTGATATCTAGCCTTTATCTTTTTTCATGACAAATCTTTAGGAGATTTTATTTTGTCAAATGAACGCAAGGTCGATCCGGCGCAGGTCCGCGATCACATTGAATCCATCCTCGGAAGCTATGAGCAGGTTTTTGAAAAATTCTTCCTGTCAAAATTTATGGGGCTTAATTTTGACTATCTACCGCATGAAGCCGCCGATGCCGATAAGGATCATCTTCGCGTCACGTTCGAGGTCAATGAAATGCTGATGAATCCACAAGGATCGTTGCAGGGCGGCATCATGGCTGCGGTCATGGATATCTCGATGGGGCATCTTTTGAACAAAACGGTTGGCATGGGCATCACCATCGAAATGAAAACCCAATATCTTCGTCCCGCGCCAAAGGGGCTTGCCACGGTTGAAGGGCGCTATATCAAAAAAGGCCGTACCTTATCCTTCATGGAAAGCCGTCTGTGGGGAAGTGATGGCAAGCTTGCTGCCGTTGCAACCGCCACTTGGAAAATGCCGAGCTAGTGAAAAATATGACGCGCGGCGTTATCATCGCGCGGCGTGTAATGGCCGGATTTATCTGGCGGTTGGTAAAGGCGGGATGTTCTGGTTAAACTAGTCATATCGCATCTTTGCTGGTCTGTTATTGGATGCCGATATTTTTAAAGGTTTGATCATGTCTGATTCTGCTTTGCTGCCTCATATCCTTGATCTGGCGTCACTTCCGCGCCAAAGCTTGCCGCAAGATGCCCGTAAAATGGCGCAATTATCGCTTTTTGATTGGATGGTGGTTAGCCTTGCCGGAGCTGATCAACCATTAGCGCATATTATTCGTGATTTTGTGATGGCCGAAGGCGGGGTGCCAAGCGCGACAATTACCGGTGCTGCTGTTCGTCTGCCAGCCCGCGCTGCCGCCCTTGCCAATGGCACGATTTCGCATGCGCTGGATTATGATGATACGCATTTTGCCTATATTGGCCATCCGTCGGTAGCGATTTTTCCGGCGGCTTTGGCAGCGGGTGAGGATATGGGCGCATCGGCTGATGATGTCGTTGATGCGTTTTTGATTGGTGCGGAATCGGCCTGCCGGATTGGCATGGTGCTTGGTCGTGACCATTATGATGCTGGCTTTCATCAAACGGCAACATCGGGCGCATTTGGTGCCGCCATTGCCGCATCGCGCCTATATCAGCTTGATCGCGGTGTTATCAGTGCGGCTTTGGGGCTTGCCAGCACGCGCGCCTCTGGCCTGAAATCACAATTTGGCACGATGGGAAAACCATTCAACGCTGGTGCCGCAGCGGCAAATGGGATTGAAGCGGCCAGCCTTGCAAAGCGCGGTTTTACCGCCAGCACCGATGCATTTGCTGGCCCGCAAAGCTTTCTTGTGGCGCATCATGGTGCGGCTGGGGGCAGTGCCGCGATTGATGATTGGTCTTTTGACCACTTCTTTTTTGCCGCGGTCAGTCATAAGCTTCATGCCTGTTGCCATGGAACACATGCGATGATCGAAGCGCTGCTTTTGCTATGCGCTGACGGTGCTGTTGCGGCTGATGATCTTGATGAAATCGAGGTTTATATTGCGCCCCGCTGGCAGAATGTTTGCGATATCAAGGCGCCTGAAACCGGCCTTGAAATTAAATTCAGCTATGTTTTCTTGGCGGCGATGGTGCTTCGGGGTGTTAATCTTGCCGCTTATGAAAGCTATGATGATGATTTGTGTCATGACGCCGGTCTGATAGCGCTTGCCAAGCGGGTCAAAATCATTGGCGATGATCATATTGCCGACAGCGCGGCGCGCGTTGATCTCAAGCGAAAGGATGGTCAATTGCTATCCCAATCATTCGATTTGCTGTCGCCGATTGATCCGGCGCTTCTCGGCACAAGATTGCTGGCCAAGGCACAGGCGCTCATTGGTGATGAGCGGGCCAATGATTTATGGGCGATGACAAATAATCTTGAACAGGTCTCGGCATCTGACCTTGCCACCAAATTACAAGGATAGTCTGTTGCCTGACAGAATATCCGGCATCATGGCATGACCAAGCAAAGGAGTGAATTAATGGATTTTTCCGATTGGATCGGCAATAGCGTGACAAGCGATGACGTGATTACGGCGCGCATGGTCGATCATTTTAGACATACGCTTGGCGATCATTGTTTTACTGGCAATGCGGTGCCGCCCGGGCTGCATTGGTGTTTGGCCCCCGAAGCGGTTAGCCCGGGCCTGCTTGGCCCTGACGGCCATCCAAAGCGTGGAGATTTTCTGCCTGACATCCCTTATGCACGCCGAATGTGGGCAGGGGGCTGGCTTGAATTTCATGGTGATTTCAAGATTGGCGACCATGTCAAAAAGCAAAGCCGCATTGATGATATTAATTTTAAATCGGGCAAAAGCGGCAATTTATGTTTTGTTGCGGTGACGCATGAATTTTCAGTTGGTGACCAGCTGAAATTACGCGAACGCCATGATGTTGTTTACCGTGAAGAAGTGACGGCGGCGCCGCCGCTTGATTCGATCACCGACAGCGCGGCGGCGCATCGCTGGCAGGTTGATGCCAATAGCGTGATGCTGTTTCGCTATTCGGCGCTGACATTTAATGGTCATCGAATCCATTATGATCTTCCCTATTCAACCAATGTCGAAGGGCATGGTGGCCTGTTGGTTCATGGCCCATTGCAGGCTACATTAATGCTGAATCTGGCCTGTAGCATTGGCGGAAAATTACCAAAACATATGGCCTATCGTGGCGTTCGGCCATTGGTTTGTGGTGACCCGATCATGGTTGATGCATCACCTGAAGATGCCACGCTTGCGGCCTGTGTTCGCGGTGCCGATGGCAATATAACGATGAAAGCCACTGTTACCCCGTAGCCGCTATTTTGAAAGACAGATCCATGACCGCATTTAAACCCCTATCCGTTCCGCTATTTGTGCCGGGCCACCGCCCTGAATTACTGTCAAAGGCAGGTTCCAGTGGCGCCGATGCCGTGATTCTGGATCTTGAAGATGCGGTTGCTGATGCTGATAAACCGGCAGCGCATGCCGCCCTTATGTCGCGGCCTGATTTGTCGGTACCATTGGTCGTGCGTTGCAACGGGTTTGAATCCAGCTGGTTTGTCAAAGATTTGGCAGCTTTGGCCAAGAACCCGCCGCAGATGATCATGCTGCCAAAGGCGGAATCGGTTGATCATCTTGATGTGATTGCCAAAGCGTTTGGTGCGGATATGCCAATCATCCCAATTGTCGAAAGCGCGCTTGGGCTGGCGACAATCGAGGCAATGATGATGCATCCGTCAGTGCTGCAATGCGCTTTTGGTCATTTGGATTTCGCGCTTGATATCGGGGCTGATCCACAATGGGAATCGCTTCACTATGCGCGTGGTAAGATTGTTGTTGCATCACGCCTTGGGCAAAAGGCGGCGCCGCTTGACGGAGTGGCGGTGCGGTTTGATGATGCCGAAATTGTCGCTGGTGAGGCGCGGCGTGCGCGTGACATGGGCTTTGGTGGCAAGCTGCTAATCCACCCCAAACAGATTGCGCCGGCAAAAGCCGTCTTTCGGCCAAGTGAGGCAGATTATGAATGGGCATTGCGCGTCATGGCCGCGGTTGCAAATAGCGCTTCAGCGGTGCAGCTTGACGGGGCAATGGTTGATGTGCCGGTGATCAAACGCGCCGAGGCGATTATCCGTGATTTTGAGGCGTTGGCGTAATGAATCGGTAGCCAGATAATGGCTGCAAAATGCTGAAATGGCAGGAGAGTTTAATGGGAAATAGCCCAAGTCGTGATCTTGATGGATTGCTGGTGATCAGCCTTGAACAGGCTGTTGCTGCGCCGTATGCAGCAAGCAGGCTTGCCGATGCTGGTGCGCGGGTGATCAAGGTTGAACGTCCAGAAGGTGATTTTGCCCGTGGCTATGACGCCGATGCGAATGGTCATAGTTCTTATTTTGTGTGGCTAAATCGTGGCAAGGAATCGGTCGCGCTTGATCTCAAACAACCCGATGATCTGCAAATTTTTAAACAAATGCTGTCCAAGGCTGATGTGTTTATCCAAAATCTGATGCCCGGTGCGCTTGATCGTCTTGGCGTTTCAATGGCCGATTTGCGGCAGGCCGACCCGCGGCTGATCACTTGCGATATCAGTGGCTATGGCGCATCCGGCCCTTTTGCCCAGATGAAGGCATATGATTTTCTGGTTCAAGCCGAAGTTGGGTTGGCGCAGATTACCGGTGCGCCTGAAGAGCCCGGCCGCGTTGGCGTTTCGATTTGTGATATCGCGGCGGGAATGACCGCGCATGCCGCGATTTTGCAGGCTTTGGTGGCGCGGGCAAAGACAGGTGAAGGCCGCGCTATTGAAGTGTCGCTATTTCATGCGCTTGCCGATTGGATGAATGTTCCTTATCTGCAGCATCATTATGGCGGGCGGGAAATTCGGCGGCCCGGGCTGCATCATCCGACGATTGCGCCCTATGGTGCCTATCGTTGCGGTGATGACCGGATGCTGTTGATCTCAATCCAGAATGAACGTGAATGGCTGCGGCTCTGTAGTGATGTTCTTAACCAGCCTGATTTACCGCAGAATCCGAAATTTGACAGCAATGTCCATCGGGTTGAAAATCGCGCGTCGCTTGATGCCATCATGAATGGTGTTTTCAGCCAATATTCAATCGATAAAATTGCCGATAAATTGCAGGCGGCGCAGATTGCCTTTGGCCGATTGAATGATATGGATGTTTTTACCAACCACCCGCAAAACCGGTTTGTTTCGGTTCGCACTTCGGCTGGTGATGTACAGCTATTGTCACCGGGTGCGATTGTGAATGGTGTTTTGCCAACATTGGGCGAGGTTCCTGATCTTGGCCAGCATAGCGCTGCCATTCGCGCCGAATTTTCATAAATAAGGGCGCTTGGATTTTGGCCGCGCCGGATTTGATCTTAAGCTAGATTTGTAGTTAAGCTGAAAATTCGCCAATTCTAACGGCGTCAAGAAATGCGGTTTCAGCTGCCTTGATGACGGTTAATTTGGGATTGCCGTCACGATAGGCAAGGCCAAGCTGGCGGGCGGGCGCTTTGGTGCCAAGCGCAAGGCGTTTGACCGGTAGCGGGTTCATATTCCGAACACAGCGTTTGGGCACAATAGAGACCCCAAGATTGGCCATGACCATGCTTGAAATCGCTTCTAGCCCTTCAAGCTCCATCGAATCCTTGACGGTGATTTTGCGCTTTTGAAGCCAGCTTTCGACCATCTGGCCAAAAATTGCGTTACGGTCAAACCGGATAAAGGGGCGCGTGCGAAGCAGTTCCAGCGGATCGTCACTCTCGGTTTGCGGCGGTGCCAAAAGCTGCATTGGTTCGGCGGCAATATCAAAACAAGATAACCCCTGCGGCAATAGGGTGGGGCGCGTGATGATTGCCGCATCAATCGTGCCGCGGTCAAGCTGTTGCATTAACTGATATGATAGGCCCGGAAAAATCACCACATGTAAATCGGCATGACGCTGGCGCAATAGCGACAGACCAAGTGGCACCAAGCCGGTCAAAGTGGTCGGCACCGCGCCAAGAACCAATTCACCCTGAAAACCCTGTTCACCAATAACCGATGCCAGAATACCATCATAGTCACGGATAATCGCGGCCGCTTTACTGGCCATTGCCCGTCCGGTCGGGGTCAATTCAGGGCGCCGATTTTTCCGGTCGAAAAGGGTGATTCCCCAAAATGATTCCAGCGCTTTCATCTGCTGGCTTACCGCCGCATGGGTGATGTGACAGGCGGCAGCAGCGGCGCTGAACGAGCCGTGTGTTTGAATGGCAAGCAATGTGCGAAGTTGGCGAAGGGACATAAACCTTTATCGAGCCTGTAACAATCTCTGTTTTGCAAATAGGAATGTAAAACTTTCTTACACAAAAAGTAAATATTATTTAGTTTCATTAAGAAAAAATGAAAATTATACTATGGTTAGTGGGTTGAAATGGAGTAATCAGGTGGCGAATGAAACGCAAATAATGACAGTGTCGATCTGGCGCGAAAGTGGCGATGATGGCCGCTTTGAAGAATATGAAGTGCCAGCCCGGGAAAATCAGACGGTGCTTGATGTTGTGGCCTATGTCCAGCAGCATATTGACCCCACTTTGTCTTACCGGTTTGCCTGCCGCGTTGGCATGTGCGGATCTTGTGCGATGATGGTTAATGGGTCGCCGCGCTGGACATGCCGAACACATGTCAGCAAGGTTGTTGCCGATGATCAGCTTGAGGTCGCGCCGCTTCGTAATTTGCCGGTGATCAAGGATCTGGCAACTGATATGGATCCGTTCTTCGAAAAATGGGTTGCTGCTGAAGCGGTGTTTCACCCGAGCAAGACACGTCATGATCCGATGGCGGCCATTACCCCTGATGATCCAATGCGCATTGCTGCCAGCGAGGCGATTGAATGTATCAATTGCGCGGTCTGTTATGCGGCTTGTGATGTGGTTGAATCCAATCCCGATTATTTCGGTCCGGCGGCGTTGAACCGGTCATGGTCATTATTGAATGACATTCGTGATGCTGGTCAAGATGTGCGTCTTGCCGCTGTTGGGTCAAATGGCGGTTGTCATAATTGCCATTCCCAGCAGGGCTGTGTGCAATATTGCCCGAACGAATTGAACCCGACCTTGTCAATTGCCGGATTGAAGCGGGAAACGACAAAAGCCCTTTTCCGCCGGAGCCGTTAGATGCTTGATCTTCGTTTATATATGTTACAGCGATTGACGGCGCTGATCATGGCGCCACTTGTGATTGGCCATATCGCGGTGATGATCTATGCTGTTCAAGACGGGTTAACCGTTGGCGAAATTCTGGCGCGGACACAAGGCTCGGTAGCGTGGTTTTTGTTTTATGGCAGTTTTGTTGTCGCCGTCTCGGTTCATGGTGCCATCGGATTGCGGGTCATTAGTTTTGAATGGTTTGGTCTCAAAGGGCGCGCCTTACAGCTGTTTAGCTGGGCGATTTTTGCGCTTTTATTTGGGCTAGGCGCAAAGGCTGTCTATGCCGTTACCTTTGCAGGAGGTGGGCTATGATCCGGCCGCATCGTACGCATCCATTATGGTTTGCCTTTTTGCTTCACCGTTTATCGGGTCTTGGTCTGGCGCTATTTCTGCCAATCCATTTCTACATGCTGTCATTGGCTATTTCGGCACCAGCGCGCCTTGACGGGTTTTTGCGTTTTACCGATCTGACGATTGTGAAAATGGCCGAATATGGCTTGGTATTTTTGTTGGCGGCGCATCTATTTGGCGGGCTGCGGTTGATGGCGCTGGAATTTTTGCCATGGAGCCCGCATCAGAAAACAATGGCTGCACTGGCTGTGGCGCTTGCCTTTCTGGTGTCGACGTTATTCTTTTTGAAAGCGATTTAATCCGATGAAACCAATCATTGAACGACATGATACTGATATTCTGATTTTGGGAACTGGCGGGGCTGGATTATTTGCCGCCCTTCACGCGCAAAAAGCGGCACCCGATCAAAAAGTCACCATTGCGGTAAAAGGGTTGATTGGAAAATCTGGCTGCACGCGTATGGTTCAAGGTGGCTATAATGTGGCGCTAAACCCACAAGATTCGGTTGAGCGGCATTTCATGGATACGATTATTGGCGGCAAATGGCTTCCCGATCAGGACATGGCGTGGAAGCTTGTCACCGAGGCGGTAACACGCATTCATGAGCTGGAAAATGAAATTGGCTGTTTTTTCGATCGCAATCCCGATGGCACGCTTCATCAAAAGGCCTTTGCTGGCCAGACCTTTGACCGCACCGCGCATAAAGGCGATCTGACCGGCATTGAAATCATCAGCCGCTTGATGGAACAGGTCCTGTCACGGCCAATTGAAAAATTGCAGGAACATCGGGCAATCGGCCTAATTCCATCGCGTGATGGCAGCGCGCTTGCCGGTGTTTTATTCATTGATATGCGGCGTGGCACCTTCCGGCTGGTTCGCGCCAAAACCGTATTGATGGCGACTGGCGGCGGCCCGACAATGTATAAATATCACACCCCATCTGGTGATAAGAGCATGGATGGTCTATCGATGGCTTTGCGGCGCGGGCTGGGGCTTCGTGATATGGAAATGGTGCAGTTTCACCCAACGGGCTTGATGGCTGGTGACGAAACCAAAATGACCGGCACGGTTCTTGAAGAGGGGCTTCGTGGTGCAGGCGGTTATTTGATAAATGGTAAAAATGAACGCTTCATGTTTAATTACGACGATGCTGGTGAGCGCGCGACGCGCGATATCGTAAGCCGCGCCATTTATGAAGAAATGCGCCAAGGCCGCACATCGCCCTATGGTGGGGTCTATATTTCGATGGCGCATCTTGGGCCGGAAAATGTTGCCAAGAAATTTCAGGGCATGGTGAAACGCTGCGCCGATAGTGGCTTTGATCTTGCCGCTGGTCTTGTCGAGGTTGTGCCGACTGCGCATTATCTGATGGGCGGCGTTGTGGTTGATGTTGAAACACGCACCAGCCTTGCCGGTCTTTATGTGGCCGGCGAAGATGCTGGCGGCGCGCATGGGTCAAACCGACTTGGTGGCAATGGCGTTGCGAATTCTACTGTTTATGGGGGTATCGCTGGCGATGTGATGGCAGCCGATGCCCAGAAAATGGGCGCGCTTCATGACCCGGACGAGACCGTTCTTGATGAAGAAATGGCACGCGCAATCATACCATTCTCGGCCAAGCCGGGGAATGTTCAAGAGCTGCGTGTCCGCCTGATGGATGCCATGTGGGATGATGTTGGGGTGATGCGTGATGCGGCCGGATTAAAACGTGGCATTGAAAAGATTGCGTCTTTGAAAACAGACATGGAAAATGTTGGTGTTTCGGGTGATAATTTGGCGTTTAATCTGTCATGGCATGACTGGCTAAGCCTGCAAAGCCTGATTGATACATCCGAAGTGATTGCCAAGGCTGGCCTGTCGCGCGAAAATTCACGCGGCGCACATTTCCGCGAAGATTTCCCCGATGCTGGCTCGCTTGATGACTCCTATTTCACCATTGCCACTTCGGGCGATAAAGGCATTGAAGTGAGTCGTGAGGCGGTGAAATTTACCATTGTCAAACCGGGTGAATCGCTGCTTGGGGCGGATGAGGCTGAAACGCTGGTGGAGGCTGCGCAATGATCAATATTGAAATCATTCAAAAGACTGCCGAAAGCCTGATGGCAAAAGCGGCAATTGAAATTCCGGATGACTATCTAACCGGTTTGCAAAAGGCAGCGAATGACGAAGATGGTGATTTATCCAGCTTTGTTCTTGAGGCGATGTTGGAAAATTATGTTGCCGCCAAGGAAGATCGCCGCGCCATGTGCGGTGATACCGGCTGTCCTAGATGGTATGTGAAAATGGGCAATGAGGCGCAGATTGATGGCGGGCCAATCGCGCTTGAGGCAGCCTTGCGTCGTGCAACGGCAAATGCCACCAAATCAGTGCCGCTTCGCCCGAACCGTGTTCACCCCCTATGGCGAACCGACCATGATAATAATGTTGGCATCGGCGCGCCGGAAATCGAATATGGTTTTGAACCTGATGGCAATTGGATTGATCTTGTCACGGTTCACAAAGGTGGTCTTTTCGGCACTGATTACCGGATGCTGTTCCCAAGTGACGGGATTGAGGGCATTAAACGGTTTTATCTTGATTCGCTTGTCGCTTTTGGCAAGCGTGGCCTTGCCTGCCAGCCAGCGATTATTGGCATTGGTCTCGGCGGGTCAAAGGACAGCTGTATGGTTCTTGGAAAACGCGCAGCCTGTCTTCGCATGGTTGGCGATCGCAATCCTGATCCGAAAATTGCCGCGCTTGAAGATGAATTCAAGGAATTGGGAAACAGTATCGGCATGGGTGCGATGGGGTTTGTTGGCAAATCGATGGTGATTGATTGCAATATCGAGGTTGGCTATTGCCACACTGGCGGTATGCAAATGAGCGTTCATGCTTTCTGCTTGTCATCACGCCGTGCGGTGGCGCGGATTTATGATGATGGGCGCGTTGAATTCCGGACTGATCCGGCATGGTTCACCGACTATCAGCGGCGGGAGACGGTCGAATGGTAAAAGATAATAAACCGCGCAAAATTCGCCTGAGTGCAAACCCAACTGCCGCGGCACTTGCTGATCTTCATATTGGCGATATTGTTTATCTTGATGGCACGGTCTATACGGCGCGCGAGGGTGTGTATAAACGCGTCCTTGAAGATGGCATCGCCATGCCAATGGATTTGCCTGCCGATAGTGCCGCCAATTTTCATTGTTCGCCAGCCGCCACCCAACATGATGATGGCAGTTTTGATCTTGGCGCAGTCACCGCAACGGCATCCTTTCGCTTTTCCAAATGGATTGGCCCATGGTTGGCCGCATCAGGTGCCAAATTGATCATTGGCAAAGGCGGCATGAGTGCCAAGGACTACCGTGAACATTTCGTACCGCATGGCGCTATTTATCTGACCACGGTTGGCTATGGCACGGGTGCGCTTTTGGGGCGTGGAGTCAAACAGGTTAGCAATCTTCATTGGAAAAAAGAACTTGGACTGGCGCAGGCCATGTGGGTTCTCGATGTTGAAAATTTCGGCCCGTTCATTGTCGAAAGTGACCTTGAGGGTAACAGCCTGTTTGAACGCGAAAATGCCCGCATCTCGGCCTCGCTTGACAAGGTCTATGAAGGAACACGGCCAGCGGTTCTTAAACGGTTTGGCGAAACCGATGACCGAAGCGATGAAATGATCTGATCACGCTGAAATCAGGCTGAAAGGCAATAAAGGAATTTGGCCGTGGCAGATCAAAATATTCTGATAATTGGCAGTGGCTTTGCCGCCGCAGCAAATCTGATTCATCTTGTCGAGGCGGGCATAAAGCCGTCACAAATCACAATTATTGGGCCGGGCCAGCTTGGCGCGGGCAATGCCTATGGTTGTGACGATGATGATTTCCGTTTGAATGTGCGGGCCAATCTGATGTGGATATGGCCTGACCGGCGTGATGATTTCGGCAATTGGGCAAAAATCCATATCAAAAATGACAAGGGCGCGATGCGTCACAGCGGTATATTTTACCGCCGCCGCGATTTTAGACGCTATGTGGCAAATTGTCTTGACGCCGCCTTGGCCAAAGCTGGTGGGCAAGATAATGCGATCACCCATTACCCGCAAATTGTCACAAAACTTAGCAAGGCCGATCAAGGTGGCTGGCAGGCCGAATGTGAAGATGGGCGCTTGATCAAGGCTGATTTGGTGCTATTGGCAACTGGCAATCCACCACCGCAATGGCCATGCCCGATCCACGGCGTCATGGCGCCACTGCCCGATCACGCGAACCGGCTTGTACAAAATCCGTGGAATGGTCGCTGGCTTGATCATATGCCCGCCCAATCACGCCTTGCGATTATTGGCGGCGGGTTAACCGCGCTTGATGCCATAACCGCTTTGGCGCGGCGCAATCATCAAGGGCCGATTTTCTTGCTGGCACCGCATGGCAGCTTGCCGCCCGAACAGGCCGATTGGGTGAAACATTGCCCGCCATCATGGCCGGACGCGCCGCGCCCATCCAAAATCTTGCGCCGGTTTCGAAGCTATCTTCCGGATTTGCCAACTGAAGATGCAGCTTGGCAACAGGCATTTGAGGAATTGCGCATTGATATCAATCAGCAATGGCAAGCGTTAAGCGATGGTGATCGGCGGCGGTTGATGCGGCGGCTTGGCTGGCTGTGGTCGCGCTATCGCTATCGGGCAGCGCCACAAACCATTGCCGCGGCAAACCGGTTGCAGCAGACAGGCATTCTTGAAATCTGCCATGCCAGGCTGGGCGCCATTCATCTGCAAGCGGGTGGTGATGAAACGTCTCTGCGGCTGGATCTGCATGATGCCAAAACCGGCGCACGCCATCTCACTGTCGATCATGTGATTAATTGCACCGGTGTCGGGCATGACCCGCTTCTTGCCAATCTTGTGGCAGATGGAATTGGCGTGCCGGATGCGTTTGGACATGGGCTTCGGGTGAACCATCACAATGAGGTCATAGATCCTGATGGTGACGCCATGGCAACGCTGTTACTGGTTGGCCCGGCAATGGCAAGCAGTCTTGGTGATGTTGTCGCGGCGAGTGAAATTTCACTTGCTGGCATGCGGGTGGCGGCACGGCTTGCCAATCAGATTCTTTAGCCAGCCGATTTTTGGACGCGCCAATCTAATCGGCGGCGGCAAATGTCATGATGGTTGCATCGACGCTTAGGATATCGCCTTCACCTGAAAACAGCTTCTCAATTTTGCAGCGTTTTTCGGCGATCAGTGCATTTTCCATTTTCATCGCTTCGACGATACATAGCGTTTGACCCGCCTCGACAATATCGCCTTCAGCAACAAATAATTTAATCAGGCTTCCCGGCATCGGGCAAAGCAGCATGTTGGATGTATCAGGCCGTTCAACCGGTTTCATGTGATGGGCAAGCGCGGCAATATGCGGCGCTCTGACATGCGCACAAAGGCTGATGCCTCTATAATAGAGATGCCAGCGATCCTGCTGCCGCCATAATTCACATAGATATTGGGTTGTGACGCCATCTTCGGTAAGCAATATATGCAGGCGCGGATGGCTTGGGTTGCGGTCAAAAACCAGATGAATGTCAGTCTCGGCCTCTGGCGGCGCGGTGATTCTAAAGCTGCCATCATTAGATCGGGTGATGGCAATCGAAAGATCTTCGGCCGCGTCATGCGCGCCGGTTTCGGCATTGGCAAATTGCACGATCTGGCGGTTCGAATTGTCATCATGGCGTGGATGTGTTGGGGCGGTTTCAAGACTGGCAAGCCGGTGCATTTCGTCACAGGCTGCCGCCGCCATGATCATGCCAAGATGGCGTTTGCGGGCAGGTGATGCGGTGACGCCGCGAAACCCGTCTTGATATTCTTCATCAATAAAGGCGGTGGTGATGTTGCCGCTGATAAAGCGGTCATGTTCCATCACCGCCGATAAAAACGGAATATTATGCCCAATCCCGCGCATGGTAAAAGCATCAAGCGCGGTTTGCATGCGGCCAATGGCGGCGTTGCGGTCATGCCCCCAGCTGCATAATTTGGCAATCATCGGGTCATAATAGATTGAAATAACATCGCCTTCGCCAACGCCGGTATCATTGCGGGTGATCGTGCCATCATCATGCGTTTGTTCGGCAGGGGGGCGATATAGAGATAACCGGCCAATCGCTGGCATGAAATTGCGATAGGGGTCTTCGGCGTAAAGCCGACTTTCCATGGCCCAGCCATGAATGCCGATATCGCTTTGCTTGTGGCGCAGGTTTTTGCCAGCGGCGACATTGATCATTTCTTCGACAAGATCAAGCCCCGTGATCATTTCTGTCACCGGATGCTCGACCTGAAGGCGGGTATTCATTTCCAGAAAATAGAAATTGCGATCACCATCAACGATAAATTCAACCGTGCCGGCACTGTAATAGCCAACGGCAGCGGCAAGCCGAATGGCTTCGGCGCCCATCGCCTGACGGGTGGCATCATCCAGAAAAGGCGATGGTGCTTCTTCGATGATTTTCTGGTTGCGGCGCTGGATTGAACATTCGCGTTCGTTCAAATGGATGCAATTGCCAGATTTATCTGCAAGCACCTGAATTTCGATATGGCGCGGGCTGGTGATAAATTTTTCGATAAATACGCGGTCATCACCAAAGCTGGATGCGGCTTCCCGCATGGCGGTTGCATAGCCATCGGCCACGTCGCCAGATGAATGGGCGATCCGCATGCCTTTGCCGCCGCCGCCAGCGCTTGCCTTGATCATCACGGGATAGCCGATTTCATCAGCAATTCTGACCGCTTCTTCGGCGGTTGCAATCACTCCGATATGGCCGGGAACGGTGCTAACACCAGCTGCCTTGGCCAGTTTTTTGGATTCGATCTTATCGCCCATTGCCGCAATCGCATTCGCTGGCGGCCCGATAAAGGCAATATTGGCTTTATCAAGGGCGGTCGCAAAACTGGCTTGTTCGGACAGAAAACCATAGCCAGGATGCACCGCTTGCGCGCCGGTTTCGTGGCAGGCAGCGATAATCTTATCGGCCTGAAGATAGCTGTCTTGTGCTGTCATGCCGCCAAGGGCAACGGCTTCATCGGCAAGCTGCACATGTTTTGCTGCCCGATCGGCATCCGAATAGACAGCGACAGTGGCAATGCCCATTTTGTGGGCTGTATGGATGATCCGGCAGGCAATTTCGCCACGATTGGCAATCAGGATTTTTTCAAACATGGCGAACTCTCTAAACGAATTGCGCGGCAATGAACCACAGGTTAAAGCGGAATATTGCCAAATTTCTTGGCAGGATTTTGCTGGCGTTTGCCGCGCAGTTTTTCAAAAGCCTGAATAATGCGAAACCGGCTGTTCTGCGGAATGATAACATCATCAACAAAACCGCGTTCAGCCGCGATAAAGGGGTTGGCAAACCGGGTTTCATAATCGGCGGTACGCGCCGCGATTTTTTCGGCATCGCCAAGCTCGGATCGATAGAGAATTTCCACTGCACCTTTTGCCCCCATCACCGCAATTTC
>DFSK01000052.1:11125-13226 GCA_002378605.1 Alphaproteobacteria bacterium UBA3439 | reverse complement strand
ACATCATAGGCACCGCCATAGGCTTTGCGGGTGATCAATGTCACTTTGGGAACAGTCGCTTCGGCATAGGCAAATAATAGCTTGGCACCATGTTTGATGATGCCGCCATATTCCTGCGCGGTTCCGGGCATGAATCCGGGCACATCGACAAGCGTTAGAATGGGAATATTAAAGGCATCGCAAAATCTGACAAACCGTGCCGCTTTGCGGCTGGAATCAATATCCAGACAGCCAGCAAGAACCATTGGCTGATTGGCCACAACACCAACAGGCGATCCGTTCAGCCGCACAAAACCCGTTAGAATATTCTTGGCAAAATTTTCCTGCAATTCAAAGAAATCACCATGATCGGCAAGGCTTGTTACAAGCTCGCGCATATCATAGGGCATATTTGCATTTTCGGGGATCAGGCTGTCGAGTGCCGGTGTGGTGCGGGCCGGATCATCATCGCGGGCCAATTGCGGTAATCCGGCAGTATTATGTGATGGTAAAAACCCGACAAGGCGACGAATTTGGGCAAGTGCTTCAAGATCATTATCAAACGCGCCGTCGGCAACTGACGATATGGTTGTATGGGTTTCGGCGCCGCCAAGCTGCTCGGCAGTCACCTCTTCACTGGTAACGGTTTTGACAACATCAGGGCCAGTCACAAACATATAGCTGCTGCCCCGAACCATGAAGGTGAAATCGGTCATTGCAGGCGAATAGACAGCGCCGCCAGCGCATGGCCCCATGATCACTGAAATCTGCGGCACAACGCCTGATGCAAGCGCATTTTGCAAAAATACATCAGCATAGCCACCAAGCGAATCAACCCCTTCTTGAATCCGCGCCCCACCGCTGTCATTCAACCCGATCACTGGCGCGCCATTCTGGATTGCCAATTTCAGAATCTTAACAATCTTGCTGGCATGGGCGGCCGAAAGCGAGCCGCCAAAAACAGTAAAATCTTGGGAAAACACATAGATTAAGCGGCCATTGACGCGGCCCGATCCGGTAATCACGCCATCACCGGCAATTGTATTGCCATCCATGCCGAAATCGCGGGTGCGATGCACGACAAACATATCAATTTCTTCAAACGATCCGGGGTCGAGCAGAACATCGATCCGCTCACGCGCGGTTAGTTTTCCGGCCGCGTGCTGGCGTTCAATGCGGGCGGCACCACCGCCAAGACGCGCCTGTTCGCGGCGATCCTGCAATTCCTTGATAATGTCCTGACCTGTATGTTTCATAACCTACCCTATCGTTGCGCCCTTTGGCCATCGCATCACTGATGCAATGCCGGTTATTGATCACAATGAATAATGACAATACAAAGCGCAAAGCCAAACGTCACCCGCTTATATTCTAATTTTACGCCATTCGGGCTATCAGGCACGGTAGATTGATTGATTTTCACCGGCAAAAGCTGCATTCTTCGCAGGTCTTTTGAGGAGCTGTTTATGTTGCGATTTTCTGCCAATCTCGGGTTTTTATGGACTGAACTGCCCCTGCCAGCCGCCATTATGGCCGCGGCAAAGGCTGGATTTGACGCTGTCGAATGTCATTGGCCTTTTGACGTGCCGTCATCCGAGGTTGCGGCGGCGTTGACAGCGACAAAATTGCCGATGCTGGGGCTGAATACGCGGCGCGGCAATGTCGATGCTGGCGATTTTGGCCTTGCTGCCTGCGTTGGGCGCGAAGATGAAGCGCGGCACTATATTGACGAGGCTATTGATTATGCCGCTTTGATTGGCGCCGGATCGGTTCATGTGATGGCGGGGCGAACCGATGGCAATATTGCGGCTGAAACGGCTTATTGCGCTGCGCTTGCCTATGCTGGTGCGGCTGCAGCGCGCCATGATATGACGATTTTGATCGAACCGATAAATCAGCGTGATGTTGCCAATTACCATCTTGCAACGGTCGAAGCTGGCGTTGCCACAATTAAACGGGTTGGGCTTGGCAATATCAAATTGATGTTTGATTGTTATCATATCCAGATCATGCAGGGCGATTTGATCCGCCGGATCGAAGCCAATCTTGATTTTATCGGTCATATGCAGATTGCCGCTGTGCCTGATCGCGCCGAGCCGGATCATGGTGAACTTGCCTATAA
>DFSK01000052.1:0-10859 GCA_002378605.1 Alphaproteobacteria bacterium UBA3439 | reverse complement strand
GATATTTTGCTGGCGCTCGATGCGGCAGGATATGACGGGTTTATTGGTGCCGAATACCGTCCGGCACATTCGACCGAGGCCGGACTTGGCTGGCTGGAAACGGCAAGAGGCTGGCAGAGATGACACGGCTTATCGCCGATATTGGTGGTACATCGGTGCGCTTGGCGCATCAGCATGGTGATGATGACGCGCTTTGCGATCCGGCTGTTCTGGCCTGTGCCGATTTTGCCACAGTGGATGATGCTTTTGCCGATTATTGCGCCAAGCATAAGCTTGAAATCGACATGCTTTGTCTGGCGGTGGCCGGCCCTGTAACTGGCCCGCAGGTCGATATCACCAACAATCACTGGCAATTTGATGCCGGCAAGGTGGCGGCGGCGATGAATGTGCGCGCCTATTTGCTAATCAATGATTTTACCGCGCAGGCAATGGCGCATCGCGATCTTTTGCAACAAGATAGATCACTGCCGACAAATCACCGGCAGATTTTGCGGGGTGGCACGCCTGATCACAGCACGCCTTTGCTTGTCATTGGCCCTGGAACCGGTCTTGGGGTTGCCGCGCTGGTGCCTGCTGGTGATGCGGTTCAGGTGATCGAGGGCGAGGGCGGTCATGTCAGCTATGCCCCGCGCAACCCTGCCGAAGAAATAATTCTGGCACATCTGGCAAAAAAATTGGGACATGTATCGGCTGAACGTATTGTCAGCGGGCCAGGCCTTGAATCGATCTATCACTGCCAAACGGGTAATCACAGACCGGCGCCGGATATTGGCGCATTGGCGCTTGCTGGCGATGAGGCCGGCTTAGCGGCGGTTCGATTGATGCTGCAAAGCCTTGGCACCGTCGCTGCAAATGCGGCGCTGAGCCTTGGTGCGCGTGCCGGTGTGGTCATTGCTGGTGGTATTGCTGGCAAATTATCGGCGCTTCTTGGTGATAGCGGGCTTATCGACCGGTTTGACGATCATGGCCGTCGCGGGCCTTATCTGCACTCAATGCCGCTTTATCTGTCGGTTGATCCGCTTGCCGGATTGCGCGGCGCGGCGGCGGCGATCGATAATCGCTATCTGGCGCGACGCATCATTTTGGTTTAACGCAAATGCACCAATCAGAATGCCGCTCACATGGCGGCGCTCTTGCCATGCCCGACCGGACTCCCTAGATTAACATAAACCTTCTTGTGAAAGGAAGGTCGGGCTTGCCGTCAGAATATTATCACAATAATGGCTGTCCGATTTTGCCTACGATCTGGCTATTGCTTTGCGATGACAGGAATGGTGCGGCTTTCTGTCGATTGACGACAACAGGATTAACCAACAATAGAGGCGATCATGTTTAAAATCAGTGATGCGGCGCGGCGCGCGGCTTTGACCGTCAAAACCGTTCGCTATTATGCCGATATCGGACTTGTGAAACCGGCAGGCCGATCGGCAGCCGGATACCGGCTTTATGCCGACTCAGACATTGCCAAGCTGGGATTTATTGGGCGCGCCCGCCGCTATAGCTTTTCGATTGATCAATGCCGTGATCTTCTAAGCCTTTATGAAGATGATCAGCGGCCAAGTGCCGAAGTAAAGCGAATCACCCTTGAAAAAATTGCCGAAATCGATCGCAAGCTTGGTGAATTGCAGGAGCTGCGGGACGAATTACGGCATTTAGCCGGAAGCTGTCATGGCGATTCACGCCCTGATTGCCCGATTATTGGCAACCTTGCCAGCGGTATGGCGGTTCAATGATCCAAAAATAGAGCCAAGATGATATTTGGTCTTTGGCTTTTGTCATATTTCTATAACAATTCAGCGCCATGATATGGTTCGATATTCGCCCATCAGAAATGTAACGAGATGAACAGTAAAAAAACGGATCCGATCCTTGACGACTCACAAAAAGGCGAAAGCTTTTTTAACCGCGAGCTAAGCTGGCTTGCCTTTAACGAGCGTGTTCTGTCATTGGCCGAGGATGAGGATAAGCCACTTGGAGAACGCATTCGCTTTCTGGCCATATCGGCAGATAATCTGAATGAATTTTTCATGGTGCGTGTTGCCGGTCTTCGCCAGCTTGTCGATCGCGGTTTCAAGCGTTTGCCAAAAGACGATGTTGATATCGACCAATTGCTGATGCAGATCATGGAGCGAAGTGCCAAATTGATGGCGCGTCAAAATCAGGTTTTGCCCGAATTGATTGGCTGTCTTCACGATGAAAATATCCAAGTTTTATCGGACATTCCCGATGATGACCAAGACCGGCTTTGGCTTGAAGACTGGTTCATTGACAATGTTCTGCCATTGATCACCCCGACAACGCTTGACCCATCACACCCATTTCCGTTTTTCCATAATGACGGCAAGGGCATGATGCTGGAATTGACCAGCCCAAACAGCAAGCCGATGCAAAGCGTGATTTTGCTACCGGCAAATTTGCCACGTTTTGTCAAATTGCCGGGTGATGGGTTGCGGCTGGTTCTGGTCGAGGCGGTGATCCGCGCCAGCATTGTCAAAATCTATCCGCGTCATCAGCTGGTGTCGGCAGCGATGTTCAGCATTTTGCGTGATTCTGAAATCGAAATTGATGATGAGGCGAATGACCTGATTCATGAATTTGAAAATGCGCTTCGGGCGCGCCAACGTGGCAATGTGGTTTTATTAACCCTGTCAAAAGACGCTCCAAAGCCGATCCGGCGATTGCTGAAATCGGCAATGGGTATTGATGAAAATAATTTCTTCGATACTGATGGGCCGGTGGCGTTAAACAATTTTTCCGAATTGCTGGATTATATTCCCAAACATTTGCTGTTTCCGGCTTTTGCGCCGCGCTTTCCCCAGCGGATCAGGGATTTCAATGGCGATTGTTTTGCCGCGATCCGCAATAAGGATATTATTGTTCACCACCCTTATGAAAGTTTTGAGGTGGTGGTGCGCTATCTCCAACAGGCCGCAACTGATCCTGATGTTTTGGCAATTCGCCAGACTTTATATCGAACCACGTCAAATTCGCCGATCGTAAAGGCGCTGATCCAAGCGGCCGAAAATGGCAAGACTGTTACGGCCGTGATTGAATTAAAAGCGCGGTTTGATGAACGTAATAATATTCAGCTGGCGCGCGCGCTTGGCCGTGCTGGTGTGCAGGTTGCCTATGGCCTAACCGATCTGAAAATCCATCTCAAAATGTCGCTTGTTGTGCGGCGTGAACATGGCAAGCTGGTATCTTACACGCATGTTGGTACCGGCAATTACCACCCGATTACCGCGGGCATCTATACTGATCTGTCCTATTTTACCTGTGATAAGGATGTGGGGCGCGACGCTTATGAAATTTTCAAATATCTGACAAGCCATGTGCAGCCAGATAAATTGAAACGCAGCTTTATTTCGCCGCATCAATCATTTCCCCAGTTAAAACTCATGATTCTTGCCGAGATCGAAAATTGTAAAAATGGTCTTCCATCAGGCATCTGGCTGAAATGTAATTCGCTCGTTGATCATCGCTTGATCGAATTGCTGTATGAGGCTTCACAGGCAGGCGTGCCAATTGAAATTGTGGCGCGCGGCATCTGCTGTTTGCGGCCGGGTGTGGCCGGTCTGTCTGAAACGATTACGGTTCGGTCAATCATTGGCCGGTTTCTTGAACATGGACGGATTTATGTTTTTGCCAATGGTGGTGAATTTCTATCTGACAAGAATATCGTGATGATTTCATCGGCAGATTTGATGCCGCGTAACCTGCGCCGCCGTGTTGAATGTTTTATGCGGCTGGAAAACCCAACCATTCGCAAACAGGTGCTTCACCAAATTATGGTGGCACTTCTTCGTGATGAAAAAAATTCTTGGTACTTGCAGCCTGATGGAAGTTATGTGCATCTTCAAACCGATGAGACAAGCTTCTCATGCCATGAATATTTCATGTCAAACCCCAGCCTGTCCGGCCTTGGCAGTTTGGCAGGCGCACAGGATAATGGTTAGGGAATTGGGATCGAAGCAATGAGCTCTTCTGCAAAACAATTACCCATGACTGTGGCCGAACGCCTCTCGCATATTGCCGATCAGGATGCCGTGCCGCCAACCGCCCGCATTGCGGTGATTGATATCGGGTCTAACTCGGTTCGGCTGGTGATCTATGGCAAGAATGGCGCCTATCCTGCGCCGCTATTTGACGAGCGATCAAATTGCCGGCTTGGTGCGGGACTTGATGAAACAGGCATGCTTGCCAATGACCGTATTGCGGTTGCTCTTGAAACCTTGACGCGGTTTGCCGCCATTATTCGCGCGATGAAGGTTGATAGCTGCTATCCGGTTGCGACAGCGGCGGTTCGGCGCGCTAGCAATGGTGATGAATTTCGGTGCCCAGCCGAGGTTATCCTTGGCCAGCCTATTCAGGTTTTGTCACAACAAGAAGAAGCAACCCATGTGGCACGTGGCCTGACCTTGAATGTGCCTGAGGCCAGTGGTCTGGTCGCTGATCTTGGTGGTGGCAGTATCGAAATTGTGGCCTTGAAAAAAGGCGAGATTCGGCATTCGGTCAGTTTGAATTATGGCCATTTGTCAAATGCAGATGAGGCCGAAATCATGTCGGCATTAGCGCAGGTTGGCTGGATCAAAAGCTTTGCAGCCAAACAGCTTTTTGGCGTTGGCGGCAGTTTTAGAGCGCTTGGTTCGGCCTTTATCGAGCGCGAGGATTACCCTTTGCCGGTACTTCATGGTCTCAAGATCAGCAGCGATATGGTGATGACGCTATGCGATGATTTTATCCAGCCCGATTCGGCGCTTGAAGGCGTGCCGGTTGCGCGGCGAAACACAATGCCGATGGCGGCAAAGATCATTCGGGCGTTGGTTGATGTTGCGGCGGTGCGCCGGGTGATTGTCAGCGGCACCAGCATTCGTGATGGTGTTGTGGCCATCAATGAGTTGAACGAAACCCAAAGGGCCGATTTTCTGGTGGCGATCAGTCAGGAAATTGCAGGTTCAAGCGGCCGGTTTGTTGGTGTATCGGATGCGCTGAAAAGCTTTTTGCAGCCGCTAACCATTGGCCGGAAACCTAGTTTTGCGCGGTTGCTTGATGTGGCGTGTAATCTTGCCGATATGTGTTGGCATGAACATAGCGATATGCGTGGTGATCTTGCCGCGCGGCGGGTGCTTGGCCTGCCGGTGAATTGCATGACACATAAGGAACGTATCTGGTTGGCGATGGCGCTTTATCACCGCTATGTCGGCCTAAAGCAGAACAAGCCGCATCCCGAAGAAATGGAAAGCCTGCTTCGCCCTAAACGGCGGGCCGAGGCGGTAACGGTCGGGCTTGCCTTGCGCTTTGCGCTGATCTTTAGTGCCGGAACATGCGATTATCTGAAAAATATCCGGCTTGAATGTCTGCCAGATTTGATGAAATTACATATTGATCCATCGGCGCGAGGCCTGTTTGATGCGCATTGTCAACGCCGGTTTGTTGATTTTGCAGCAACGGCAAAATGCCGTGCCGAAGTGATTTATGACTAAGCTTTTTTGTGGCTTGATGATGGCCCGCCCAACACCAAGTGAGAAATGATCATGTCACAAGATAGCTATGCACAATCGCCTATCAGCCAGATTGGTGACATGCTTGATGATGGGCTGATCCTGACTGATCTCGGTGGGGTTATCCTGTCGGCAAATCCGGCGGCGGTGCGCTGGTTTGGTGAAAGCCTGACCGGACAGATGATCTTTGATGTGATCAATCACCCCAATATTGGCGAATTATTTGCCAAGGCGGCTGATGGTGCCAAGCGGTACGAAATGCGCTATGAGCCAACCAATATCGTTCAGCGTGAATTTCGAATGCGCTTGCAGCGCATTGGCGATCAATCGGTTGCGCTGTTGTTTTTGGATATGACTTTGCAACGTAATTTGGAAAAAGTGCGGCGCGATTTTGTGGCCAATGTCAGCCATGAATTACGCTCGCCGCTAACCAGCCTTGCCGGTTTTGTTGAAACCATGCTGTCTGATGAAGTGCCAGATCCGGCGATGCGGACCCGATTCTTGAACATCATGGATGAAGAAGCCAAACGCATGTCGCGGCTGATTGATGATCTATTGTCGCTATCGCGAGTCGAGGTGGATGAACATATCATTCCCGAAAATCGGGTGAATCTTGTTGAATTACTGCATTCGGTCGGCGATAGCTTGACTGGTCGCGCGATGAAAAAGAACATGCGCATCAAAATCACTCGGCCCGATAATGCGCAATCGTGCGATGCCCCGCCGGTGATTTTCGGCAATCATGATGAAATTACCGAAGTGTTCGTCAATCTTCTGGAAAATGCGATCAAATACGGGTTTGACGGCAGTGATATTACCCTTGCCATCACTATGGTGGCGCCGCGCCATCTGCGCATTGACGTTACCAATTTTGGTGAGGGAATCGAAGAACGCCATCTACCGCGCCTGACCGAACGTTTTTATCGTGTTGATAAAGCGCGATCACGCCAGATTGGCGGTACTGGTCTTGGACTTGCCATTGTGAAACATATCGTTAACCGGCATCGCGGTAGCCTGTCGATCACCAGCACGCTTGGCGAAACAACAAGATTTTCGGTTGATTTCCCGCTGGCACCATCCCAGTGATTTCTCCGTCTGCCGCCTCAATCATGCCCTTAACCGGTCATATATTTTCAAAAAAAGCGCCTTTGTCATAAAACTGTAACATCCCTGTCATCTAACTGTCGCAGTCGCTCGCTAAAGTCGATCGCGATCAGACGATATGGATCGTTTGACGGATTGTGAATGCAGGAGAAAGATATGCGTTTTACCCCTCTTATTGCAGGCATTATTGCCAGCCTTGCCCTGTCAACAGCGGCGCAAGCAAGAGACCAGATTTCAATTGTTGGCTCGTCGACTGTCTATCCGTTTTCAACGATCGCGGCAGAAAAATTCGGTCAAACAAGCGGTTTTAAAACGCCGGTTATCGAATCCACCGGAACCGGCGGCGGCATGAAGCTGTTTTGTAAAGGGATTGGTGTCGAATATCCCGACGTGACCAATGCATCGCGCGCGATCAAAAGCAAAGAAGCCAAGATGTGTGCTGATGCCGGTGTCGCGTTTCAGGAATTTATCGTTGGCAATGATGGCATCGCTTTTTCCAATAGCCTGAAGGGCCAGCATTTCAAGATTTCAATTGCGCATGTCGCGGCCGCATTGGCAGCTGAATTGCCATTTCAGGCCGATGGCGCATCAGATGCAGCCCCGAACCAGCTAAAAACCTGGGCCGATGTCGACGCCTATACAGCAAAACGCATTGGCGGCGCGCTTGCTGGTTTGCCAAATATTCCGGTTTCGATCATGGTGCCACCACCAACATCTGGTACGCGCGATGCGATGGGCGAATTATTCATGAAACATGGCTGGAAAAAGCTTGGCCTTGAGGGAAGCGGATATAAAAAGCTTCGCGAGGATGGCGCCGCTATCGAAGTTGGTGAAAATGACTCACTGATCATTGAAAAGCTTGTCGCTGACCAGAATATGTTTGGTATCTTTGGCTATTCATTCTTTGATCAGAATCGCGACAAGGTGCAGGCCGCCCTTCTTGATGGTGTTGAACTGAATTTTGAAAATGTCGCTTCGTATAAATATCCAGCAGCACGCCCATTATTTTTCTATGTGAAAAAGGCGCATATCGGCGTTATCCCGGGTTTGAAAGAATTCATCAATGAATTCGTCTCGGAAAAGGCAATGGGATTGGATGGTTATCTGTTTCCCGCAGGCTTAGTGCCTTTGTCTGAAGATGATTTTGCCAAACAGGTCTCGGCGCGTGACGCGCTTTAGGCAAAACCCAAAAAACAGCATGCCACAAGCGGTAATTCGGCTTGTGGCATGTCTTTCATTTCGGCCATTGACGTGCTAGGCAAAGACAGATGCGTGTCTGTCAAAAACCATAAAGAGCTGTGATTTTAAGGCGGGTACCGTAATACAAGCTAAGCACCTGAATGGCATTTTTGATTTTAGTTTATGTAGGGCAGCATGAGTGATTTCCTTTCACCTAACCTTGTGGTTTTTGTAGCGACAATTGCGGCCGTTATCGTGTCATTTTATTTGGCAACCGGACGCGTTCGCAAACAAGCCATTGCCAGCCAGATTAAATCGCATTCGCTAAATCAATATTATGGTTTCTATGTCGCTTTATGGGTTCTGGTGCCGGCGATTTTACTGGCGCTGATCTGGATGTTTGCCGCCGATCCTATGCTGGCAAGCGCGGCCAAAGCGCGGATGGTCGCTGCCTATCCGCAGCTGCCGGACTCATTCTTGAATTTGAAAATGGCGCAGCTTGTCAATATCGCGGCAGGTTATATCAAGGCGCCTGACGCAGTGATGGCCGCCCAAGCCGAATTGCTTCGCGCCGCGCAGGCCTCGGCCGACCGCGCCCGAAGCCTGACTTTGGCGGCGGTGATGTGTGTTGGCTTTTTCTATGCGTTCCGGCGGGTATCGCCTGAATTACGCGCCCGCGTGCTGTGCGAGGCTTTTTTGCGTCGCCTGTTCTTTTTATCGGCTGTTGTGGCGATCCTGACAACAATCGGCATTGTGGCGTCATTGCTGTTCGAGGCTGTTCGGTTTTTCCGCGAAATCTCACTATTTGATTTCTTCTTTGGCACGCATTGGTCGCCAATGACGGCGCTTCGCCCGGGTGACGCTGGTGCGGCGGATGAATTTGTGGCTGGATCAACCGGATCATTTGGCATGGTTCCGGTGATGGCTGGCACCTTGTTGGTGGCAGTTATTGCGATGGCGGTCGCGGTGCCGATTGGGCTGTTTTCAGCTATCTATACATCTGAATTTGCCTCGCGTCGCGTGCGCAATATTGTCAAGCCGACGCTTGAGGTTCTAGCTGGTGTGCCGACGGTCGTTTACGGGTTTTTTGCGGCGCTGACGGCGGCGCCGTTTTTCCGCGATCTTGGATTATTTGTCGGGCTTGATGTGTCATCACAAAGTGCGCTTGCCGCTGGCGGCGTGATGGGAATTATGATCATTCCGTTTATTTCCTCATTGTCGGATGATGTGATTACGGCGGTGCCACAATCATTGCGCGATGGTGCCTATGGGTTGGGAAGTACGCGGGGTGAAACCATCATAAGGGTTGTTTTGCCAGCCGCGTTTCCAGGCCTTGTTGGCGCCTTTTTATTGGCCATCAGCCGTGCCATTGGCGAAACCATGATTGTGGTAATGGCAGCCGGTGTTGCGGCGAATATGACGATAAATCCGCTTGAATCAGTGACCACTGTTACCGTGCAGATTGTCATGCTTTTGACCGGCGATAACGAATTTGACTCGGTGAAAACATTATCGGCTTTTGCGCTTGGCATGACCTTGTTTGTGATCACCTTGCTGCTGAATGTTGCCGCCCTTACCGCGTCACGCAGGTTAGGACAACGTTATGAGTAACCCGATCGAGATGATCCAGCCGGATGCCGAAACGCAAGCCCGATTTGAAAAAATTGCACAGGGTTTGAAACAACGTCATGCGGCATCACGACGGCTTAAAACCTATGGTATTATGGCCATTGTGACGGCGATCAGTTTTTTGGTGATTTTGCTAACAACGATTATCAGCAATGGCTATACCGCAATCCAGCAGACTGAATTGCAGATTTCCCTAACCATACCAGCCGAAAAATTGCAAAATGACGAAGGCGTAATTGATCCGGTAAAGGCGCGTAACTTTAACTGGAACGGCCTGATCAAAAAGGCGTTTCGTGCCGAATTTCCAGATGTGACGGCGATGCTTGACCAGCGTGCGCTTGGCGAAATCCTGTCGAAAAATGCAGGCTATGATCTTCGCCGCCAAATCGAGGCACAGGGAGCCATCCCCGCAGGCGAGACAAAGCTGTGGATCAAAACATCGGATGATGTCGATATGTTGATGAAGGGGCGGCTTGACCGCAGGCTTGACGAATCCCAGCGCCGGTTATCCGATCAGCAAATTGGCTGGATTGATAATCTTGTCGCCGATGATCGTATCCGGTTGGTGTTCAATGACACTTTTTTCACCGCGGCAGATTCGCGCGAACCTGAAAGTGCTGGCGTCCTTGGTGCTACCGTTGGTTCGGCAATGGCGTTATTCGTGACGGTTTTGCTCGCCCTGCCACTTGCGGTTATGGCGGCTGTCTATTTGGAATATTTTGCCCCGCCTGGCCGTTTGACCGATTTTATCGAAGTGAATATCAATAATCTGGCAGCGGTGCCGTCAATCGTCTTTGGTCTTTTGGGTCTTGCGGTCTTTCTTGGGTTTTTTGGCATGCCGCGATCCGCGCCGCTGGTTGGCGGAATGGTGCTGGCGCTGATGACTTTGCCAACCATCATCATTGCCACACGCGCGTCAATCCGTGCCGTGCCAACCTCGATCCGTGATGCCGCGCTTGGGCTTGGGGCGTCTCGCATGCAGGCGGCGATTGATCATATTTTGCCGCTGGCTGCACCGGGGATTTTAACCGGAACCATCATTGGCATTGCGCAGGCGCTTGGTGAAACCGCGCCGCTGATCATGATTGGCATGGTCGCCTTTATCGTTGATGTGCCAGCCAGCCTGACCGATCCGGCAACGGCATTGCCTGTGCAGATTTACATCTGGTCAGATAGTGCCGAACGCGCCTTTTACGAACGGTCATCACTGGCAATTATGGTGCTTTTGGCCTTTTTGATTACAATGAATATTTCGGCGGTTCTGTTGCGCCGGAAATTTGAGAAGAAGTGGTAACAAATTCGATGGATACAATCGTGGATATTGCAAAGGCCATCAAAATTCAGGCCAAAGATGTCAATGTGTTTTATGGCGAAAAGCAAGCCCTGAACAATGTGTCGCTTAATATTGAGGATCGCTCGGTAACGGCATTTATTGGCCCGTCACGT
>DFSK01000104.1:12422-25007 GCA_002378605.1 Alphaproteobacteria bacterium UBA3439 | reverse complement strand
CAGATAGCGCAATGACTTTGCCAGTGCTGCCGGCTTTTGCGCCTTCGGCTTCGATTTCCGCCTTTGCTGCATCCAGAACATCGCGCCGCCGTGCCACAATTGCGACATTGGCACCTGAAGTCAGAAAATTTTTGGCAATGGCTTTGCCAATACCGGCGCTGCCGCCGGTGATGATGGCGTTACGCCCGTCGAGTCTCGCTTGCATTTACGCACCTATAATTACTGTTATCTATTGTTATTATCGGCGGAAAAGCCGAATGATGATAAAAAATACCATATAGTTTTTGACGGTTTTGCCAAGCAGGCAAGATAAAGCATTTTCGTGATTGGTTTTTCAGCTTTGGCGTCTTTTCATTTCTGGACTTGCTGCAAATTCAGATGCTAGGATTTTTTCATGCCCCACGATCACCATGATGAAGATGCCCATTCTCTGTTGCCAAGCGAGCCTGCGCTGCGGGTCAAGGCGCTTGAGACAATTTTGGTGCAAAAGGGACTAATTGATCCGGCGGCAGTTGATGCGATAATCGACCGGTATGAACATCATATCGGCCCGCAAATTGGCGCCGGGTTGATCGCACGCGCTTGGTCTGATCCGGCATTCAAGGCGCAGCTTGTCAATAATACCGACGGTATTTTGTCTGACCTTGGTTTTGGTGGGCGGCAAGGTGAACATATTGTCGTGGTGGAAAACACGCCCGATTGCCATAATCTTGTCGTTTGCACCTTATGCAGCTGTTATCCATGGCCGGTTTTGGGCGTGCCGCCAGCATGGTATAAATCCGATGCCTATCGCAGTCGTGCGGTGCGTGAACCAAGACAGGTTTTGGCCGAATTTGGCGTCATAATCCCGCCTGAGCAAAAGATCCGTGTTTGGGACTCAACCGCCGAAATCCGATATCTGGTATTGCCAATGCAGCCCGCGCAAAGCCACGGCCTTGACGAAAGCGAACTGGCTTTATGGGTAAACCGCAATGCGATGATCGGCACCGGCTTGCCGCAGCCCCCGGCCAAGACATGACTGGCTGTAAGATGAAACCGCATCATGATATGGGTGGTGATCCGGCAGGGCCAATCATGCCCGACAAGCCAGATGACCCAATATTTGCCAAACCGTGGCACAAGCGCGTTTTGGGGCTAACCGTTGCTGGCGGGGCGATGGGGGCGTGGAGCATTGATACGTCACGATTTTGGCGGGAAAATCTGCCCAAAGCAGATTATCAGTCTTTTAGCTATTATGAAAAATGGCTTGCTGCATTGACCAATCTGTTTGTTGCCAAAGGGTTTGTTACGCGTGAAGAAATCATCAATGGATTACCATCTGGCCCAAAACAGCCGCTTCATGCTGCGGCGCTTGGTGCTGATCGGGTGTTGGCGATGTTGGCAGCAGGTGCCAAGGCCTCGCGTCCGGAGATAGCAAAGCCATTATTTCAAGAAGGGCAAAAAGTGCGAACACGATTGCCTGATGCTACCAAGCGGCAAATGCCAGGCCATACGAGATTGCCGCATTATGCAGCCGATAAAATTGGTGTGATCCTGTTTTATCATGGCCATCATGTATTGCCGAACAGCAACGCGCATTTTCTGGGTGAATGTCCTGAGCCGCTTTATTCGGTTGAATTTTCCAGCGCCGATCTATGGCCCGATGGCCACGCTGGCGACGTTGTGATTGTTGATTGCTGGCAAAGCTATCTTGAACCATTGACATGACCGGACAATTGCCAAAAGACCCAAAATTTCAAATGATGGAAAAGGGGGAAGCTGGCGCGGCGGCGATGCAGCCATCACCCGAAAAAGCCTTTGACGCGCCATGGCATGCCGAAGTGTTTGCCCTTGCCGTTCATTTGAATGAGGGCGGCTATTTTGATTGGCCAGAATGGGCAAGCCGGTTCGGTGAAAATCTGGCGGCGGCAAAAACGGTCAAAACCGGTGTGGGTGAGGGGCTTGATGGCAGTGATGATTATTATCAAATCTGGCTTCAAACCCTAATCGAACTTATGCAGGAAAAAGAACTTGTCGATGCCGAGATGCTGGCATCAATTAAGGCGCAATGGCGCGACGCCTATTTGCAAACCCCGCATGGTAAGCCAGTACATTTGTAAAGCCGGTTTTTCCAGCTAAATTCCATTGGCATTTTGGCAAAAATCATCAAAGCCATGTCTTTTACCACATATCGGCGGTGGCTTTATCAGTTAAAGTCTTTATAAGGCTTAAATTCACTGTTTAAAAAGCGAGATTCTTTTGCGCCCTAGTTTTTTTTCTCGGTTACCGCAGCTTTTGCTTGGAACCGCGCATGATACCAATTCCCCGCAACGTCTAAGTCTTCGTCAAATAAATCTGGATGTGCTGTCTGGTTTAACGGTTTCGCTGGCATTGGTTCCCGAAGCGATTGCCTTTGCCTTTGTCGCGGGTGTTGCCCCGCTTGTCGGGCTTTATGCTGCCTTTATCGTTGGGTTAATCACGGCGGTTTTTGGCGGGCGGCCGGGAATGATCTCGGGTGCAACCGGTGCTTTGGCGGTGGTGATGGTTGCGCTTGTTGCCCAACACGGCGTTCAATATCTGTTTGCAACGGTCATCTTGATGGGAATTTTGCAGCTATTTGCCGGTGTTATGCGATGGGGGAAATTCATCCGCATGGTGCCGCACCCGGTGATGCTTGGTTTTGTAAATGGATTGGCCATTGTGATTGGCCTTGCGCAGATTGATCAATTCAAAATCACCAACAGTGCTGGACAAAGTGACTGGTTGTCGGGTGAAGCGTTAATTCTGACTTGCGGGTTGGTTGTCGCAACAATGGTTTTGATCTGGGTAACGCCGCGTCTGACCCGCCTTGTACCCGCGCCTTTGCTTGCTATTGGTGTTGTGACGGCTGTTGTTCTTGGGTTTGATCTTGATGTGCAGCGTGTTGGCGACCTTGCCAGCCTATCGGGCGGTTTGCCAAGCTTTGCGATCCCGATGGTGCCAATGACAATTGAAACCTTAATGATCATTTTCCCCTATGCCTTGATCCTGTCGGCCATCGGGTTGATTGAAAGCCTGCTGACGCTGAATCTTGTTGGCGAAATGACCAATCAACGCGGCGGTGCATCACAGGAATGTTTGGCGCAGGGCGCGGCCAATCTGTGCACGGGCTTTTTTGGCGGCATGGGTGGCTGTGCGATGATTGGCCAGTCGATGATCAATGTGAAATCGGGTGGCCGGAGCCGCATTTCAGGCATTGTCGCGGCATTGTTTTTATTATGTTTTATTCTCTATACCGGTCCGGTGATCGAGATGATTCCGATTGCGGCGCTGACCGGCGTGATGTTTATGGTGGTTATTGGCACATTTGCGTGGAATTCACTTAAAAGCTTGCTGATCGTGCCCCGCGCGGATGCGCTGGTGACGATTGTTGTGACCTGCGTCACGGTTGCGGAAGATTTGGCGGTTGCAGTTGTCGTTGGCGTGATCATGTCGGCGCTGGTTTATGCGTGGAATGCTGCCAAGCGGATTGATGCTTCGACCCGCCCATCGGTTCGCGAAGCCGGTGCTTTGGTCTATGATATCCAAGGCCCGCTATTTTTTGGCTCGATCGCCAGTTTCCATGAATTATTCGACATCAAAAATGACCCTGGTAAGGTGATTATTGATTTTTCGGCATCGCGCGTCGTTGACCAATCGGCATTGCAGGCCATCGAAGATGTTGCCGCAAAATATGATGCCGCTGGAAAGACGTTATTGCTTCGCCATCTTACCCGTGATTGTCACCGGCTTTTATCCAAATCGGGGCAGTTGATGGTCGATAGTGACGATGACCCAGATTACGGCATCGCGGTTGACTATGGCGTAAAGCTTGGCATCCTTGACAGCAAACATTGATTTGTCGCCCAATCTTGCCCATGATTGCATGACAATCTGGTCTTAATTGGGGGATATGATGATTTTAAATCAGGAAGTAAAAAAATGGGCAACTGATCTACATATTTTTCTGCATAAGGCAGAGATGTTTTTGCCAAGCTCGAATTCCGCCGAGGAATTTGTCGGAAAGGTCTTTAGCAGCTTCGAGGAAAAGCCCCAATTCCTGTCGAACGAAGAAGCCGAAGAAATGCTGCATGAATTGTGGCTAGCCTATAAAGATGGACGCTTAGATTAGGCTTTCTAGCCAATTTACGGTTTTTAAACCGGTGTGGGCTATTTGTAATGTTCGCGCCGGTCTGAAAATTTGCGGACACGCCGCCGCCAGGCTTCATAGCTGCCGCGTTTCAGATTTTGGCGCATAATCCGCTTTACATCATCCGCACTAAGCCCATACAGCTTTTCGATATCGCCAAAGCTGGTATGGTCGGACAAGGCCATCTCAATCACCTCGTTGATGTCATAATCTTGCGACAAATCGGTGTCCTGCAATCGTTGGGCGTTATGCGATTATGTTTCGCGAATGGCAAAATAACATGAAATTTCGGCTTGTGGCGATAAAAGCATGATTTCGGTTGTTCTGCTGCGGTTTGGCTGAAACGGTCTGGACAGACAAAGGATGATTGCGACAAGGACAATTAAACATCTGGTTTAACGCAGCACCCAAATCCGGCAAAATTAACTCTCATAGCGGGTTTCACCACGCCTTGTTGTGTCGGTATTGAGTTCAATGAATAGCGGATCATGCGCCCGTTGTGAGCAGTTATGTCTAAGGCATAGATGACAGTTAATGCCGATCTTGCTGAAGGCGTCATTGGCTGGTTTTGGAAAAGCCGATGTATAGATCAATTTACTTGCATGTTTGATATCGCAACCAAGCGATATCGCCAATCGGCGGTCTTGGGTCTGCATTGAGAAAACCGGACGTTCAGTGGTTCGTGCCAGCGTGAAAAATTTCTCGCCATCGGTTAGTTCCACATATTGTGGCAGAATAACCCCGGGCGTTCGAAACGCCGTGTGCAAATTCCAAACCGGGCATGATCCGCCATGTTCGGCGATGTTAAAGCTCGTGGCATTAAAACGCTTTGTGACATTGCCAGCTTTATCAACCCGCAGAAAGAAAAAGGGAACCCCGCGTTTGGTCTCGCGTTGCAAGGTGGTTAAACGCTGGCAGACCTGTTCGAATGAAACGGCAAAGGCCGAGGCCATTCGGTCAATGTCATATTTGCTTTGCTCTGCCATCGCATGGAAAGCGTCATAGGGCATCAATAGAGCCGCCGCGAAATAGTTTGCAAGTTCAACATGACAGCGTGCAAGGGCGCGTTGTGATTCGAAATTACTGTCGGATGTGATGTCGTTTAAGATGGTTTCAGACTCAACAAAACATAGAATATGGGCTAGCTGAAATGTGCGGTTTTGATAATCCAAGGCCTCGGAAAGTTTAATAATGCCAGCTTCAGCATCAAAAATCCGCAGTGAATCTCTCATTTTTTCAACAGGCTGTGTCTCAACAATGATGCCATGTTTGCTAAGAAGCCTCTGTTGAAGCATGCTTTGCATTTCATATGGCTGGCTTGGCTGTTCGCGTCTCAGTGCTTCGGCGGCTTGTTCGAGGACATCAAAATAATTGAAATGATCTCGAAAAAAGTCGTGAATGATTGCCTCAGGTGAGGCGGTCAGCAACTCGGTTGGCATGCGTTCATTGCCAAATTTCATTACATTATCCATGGCCGTGCGATGGCTTTGGTGAAGTCTTAGGAAATTCTGGACAAGCGATGGCGCATGATCGACCGCGGCCCGCATTTCTTGAAGATCGGGTTGTCTTGCTGCAAATAGGGGGTCCTGCATTGCGTTGCGCAAGTCAGATAGCAGATTTGCGCTTTTATCCATCACAACATCGCGCCAATCGACATTGTAGTTATCTGCCAAGGCCATCAAAATTGAAACCGATAGGCTTCGTTGGTTTTTTTCCAGAAGATTAATATAGGCGGCGCTGACCCCAAGTACGCGCCCCATTTCAACCTGTGTCTGGCCTTTTTCGCGTCGGAGCTGGCGTAATTGCGTTCCAATGAATGTTTTTTGCATGGTTTGATGGCTCCATTCAGCATATTAACAAATTAACAAAAAATAGATTTGTTAAATAAACACTATACACAATAACACCATTTTTCGTGAAATTAAATCACTAATGTTTCAAAGTGACACCTCAACACCACGGAGGAAGTTATGATTGGCTACAAAACATTGGCTGTACCTGGCCCGACAAATATGCCCTATGAAGTGCAGCGCGCAATGGAAGTTCCGCTTGAAGACCATCGCGCTCCTGATTTTCCAAATTTTACGCTGCCGCTTTTCGCTGATCTAAAAACGATCTTTCGGACTGATACAGGGCGCGTTTTCGTGTTTCCGGGTTCGGGAACAGGCGGCTGGGAGGCTGCGATTAGCAATCTTTTGTCAGCCGGCGACAAGGTTCTAACCTCGTCATTTGGTCAGTTTTCAACGCTTTGGGTGAATATGTGCCGAGATTTTGAACTCGACGTTCATAATTTTGATGTCACATGGGGTGAGGGCGTTCCGCTCGAAGATTACCATTCTGCGCTTTCGAATGACAAAGCGCACGCCATCAAGGCAGTGCTTGTTTGTCATAATGAAACTGCAACAGGTGTTACCAGTGACGTCAAAGCGGTTCGCCAGATATTGGACGACCTTGGCCATCCAGCTTTGCTTTTTGTTGATGGAGTTAGCTCGGTTGGAAGCCTTGATTTCCGGATGGAAGAATGGGGCGTTGATGTTGCCGTATCAGGATCACAAAAAGGCTTCATGATGCCAACAGGGCTTTGTATTGTCGGTGTCAGCCTGAAGGCGTTAGAGGCCTGTTCGACATCTAACTTCCCAACAGGTTATTTCAGTTTTCAAGACATGATGAAAATGAATAATCAAGGCTATTTCCCTTATACGCCAGCTGCAACGCTTTTGCGCGGATTACGGGCTTCGATCGATATGTTGCACAGCGAAGGATTGGCAAATGTTGCGTCACGGCACAACCGATTGGCATCGGGTGTTCGGGCTGCGGTTGATGCTTGGGGCCTGAAAAATTGCGCCGTAGCACCAAAATGGCACTCGGATACAGTGACAGCGATCGTCGTTCCTGAAAAGTTTGATGCCAATGATGTTATCAGTGCGGCCTATCATAATTATGGCGTGTCGCTTGGCGGCGGTCTTGGCAAAGTCGCTGGCAAGGTTTTCCGTATCGGCCATCTGGGCTGGCTGAATGAAACGATGGTTTTGCGTGCGTTGGGCGGTGTTGAGATGGCAATGCGCGATGCCGGCATTCCGTTCCAAGCTGGTTCAGGTGTTGGCGCTGCGGTGGAGTACTACACTGATACCCGCCAACCGTTAAGTTTGGCGGCTGAATAGCCTTATAACTGAAGCGTGACTAATTAAAGGGCTGGGAAGGGCTGGTCGGGTTTATGCCTGAAAAGCCCTGTCCCAGCCCTTTTTTATTGGGCGGATGCCAGCATGCGCTTGTCAGTAAAAGCAGAATGGCTTCGCTTTTAAGACGTGGTCATTAACTCCAACTTACCGTGTCTTTGGCGTCACGCGCGGTGATCAGCGTTGTTGTGTAAACAACTGTATGATCGCATAAATCATACCGACGGCTCAGTTTTTCGCGGGTGGCTTTTTCTTCCATCGTTTTCGGTATTTTGGATCTCTCCCACATTGATAGATCGGGTCTTCGGGTAAGCAAAAGGGTTGATACGCTATTTTTGTCAATCGGTTGTTGCCGCCAAAGTCCAATCACTTGTGAGTCAAAGCTGCTTTCAAATGATGGCCAAGCCTCCTCGCAAAGCTGTAAAAATTTGTCGTAATTCTCTTTCGGGGTTTCAAACCAGCGAAAGGCATAATTGCCCTGCTTCACCGGTGGTTCGCTCGTTTTTGGGCGTAATGTTGGGGTAAGAAACTTTGTTTTATGACTGTTTATGAATTTCAAATCGCTGAAAATATCATCTGATCTTGATGATGCGGTTTCCATATCTGGCCAAACAGAAATCATCGTCAAAACATCGCGGGGAAGACCAATTTGGCTTCGCCAGATCCCATAGAGAAAAGCGTCTCCATCAGCGTTTTCGAAATGGCTGGAATTTTGAACCTGTTCGGCAACCTCTGACCAATGCCGTGGCGCGCAATTAATCTCATGATGAACGTAAATTTGCGACATTGTTGCATCAACTCCAATGGCATTAGACATCATAAAAGATCCCGTTATTATCTCAATCAATCGAAACCGATCTCATGAATGTGGGTTAAATCTTATTGCCACTCATGCTGGATAATAAGTAATCATCTGCTTTTTCCTTTAGGGATGTTGCAGACATTGCCTCGCAAGCGCGTTTGCCGGGATTGGTTGACAGTTCCAATGTTGTGCGGTTTAGCTGATAGCGCGTGTTTGAAAAGCCTTCTCGGTCAAGCCAAGAAATTGAATTTGCGCTGATCTCAGTTCGAAGGGTTTCGCTCAACCGGATATGATTTTTTTCAAATCTCAGACGGGATACGCTTTGGCGATCTTCAGCAAACAAAAAGAACAAGGGTTCTTGATTGTCTTTTGACTCGATGGTTTTGCAGAGGATTCCAACGCCATTCTCGAATGGTTCAAATGTATTGCTGCTGACCGACTGTATCCCCGCAAAAAAGATCAATGCGATCTCAAAAGCACAGACAGAGAATAGGGTAAGTTTGCGGATCATTTGATTGCACCTAATTTCGATGATTATTTAGTCTGCCGAGTAATAAAATCAAAGTCTAGACCTCAAGTTAATGCGATTGGGCGTGAATGCTGAAAGCCAAAAGCGGTTCGTATAAAACGTTGTTTTTGATCAAGCGTAAACACTTACCAGAAGTTGCAGACCAACAACTCCCAAAGCAAAATGTAATAAAAGATAGAATTGCTGATCAGTCATCAAATCACTGATTTTACGCCCCAAAATCACCCCAATAGGTATTGCTGGCAAAAGCAGTAGCGAGATAATGAGGCTCGATTTGGACAAAATATCAAGTTCCCAATAAAGCGGGACTTTGGTGAGGTTCAAGATAAAGAAAAAAGCACCTGCTGAGCCGATAAAGACCGTCCGTGGCACCTTGCAAGATAATAGAAATATCTGCAACGGGATGCCGCCTGAAACTGAAATAAAGCTGGCAATGCCTGATAATGTGCACCAAAAACCGCCCCAGCTCCAAAGCGCAATTGGCCTGTTTTGCAAGGGTGGCATGGCCACAAGGTCAATTTTGACGGGTAGGAACCGTTTTTTGAAATATAAAAAAGCTGTCAATACCGACATGCTGCCAATAAAGGTGACAAGCGCAGCGTTCGATATGTAATCGAAAAAATACCAACCAAGGCCATGCCCCAATAAACCAAAAATCAACATGATCACAAGAAGTTTGTAATTGATTTTATTGTTTGAAAAAAACACCACCCAGATATCAATAATCAACAGAATAGGCAGTGTGACGGCCAGCGCAATGCGTGGCGACGTAACCAGAATAAGCACAGGTATGCCCAGTGCGACGGCGCCACCAAAACCAGATTTTGAAACCGCAGTGATGAGCACCGCAATAAAACCAATAGCGTAAAACAGGAATGGCGTGGCAACGCCAATTGCGCCAAATAACTCAGTGAAATAGGTCACGCTATTGTTCCGTCCCAAAGTGAGGCTGCCTAGACTTTAGCCACATTGCCTCACTTGGCAAGGTCTAACCATGCTGTCATTTAAGGGCATGCTGAGCATCTATTCAAAAAATATATAAGAAACTGATTTATATGTGAAAACTTCTCTTTACCCGATATTTGAAACCGCATCATCACTTGCGTTGAAAGCGGTGTTCCTAAGTCAAGGTTTTCCCCTTTTTTGTTGGGGTTTTTCTATGATGGTAAGATTGTGCTAAGCTTTTGATCCGATGTCACAGGGAAGGTGGTTGCAATGAATATCTTAACCAAACTCGGGTTTGGTGCTTGCGTGGTTTTCGGCGTCTTGTCGGGCGGTTATTACCTGACGGATCTTCGGGCAAATGAGGCTGCGCGACTTGCGGTTGAGGCTTTCAAGAAAGATTTCGAAGCCAGCGTACCATCCAGCACAGTCGATATTGGAACAGTGAAGGCAACCATTTTTGACCAAGAAGCGACGGTCGAGGATTTTTCAATAAGAATTGGCGAGTCGGTTAAACTGTCTTCACAAGCCATTGTTTTAGCTTTGAAAGATGGAGAGATATATTCAGGTGAATTTCGTGATATTCGCTTTAAAGGCTATTTAAACAAAAATGAAAATATTGATGGGACGGCTGACAGCTTGATCATCAATGATATTGATGTCGCACAAATAAAATCGATCACCGAATCGATAATGGCTAATCCAAAGTCGGTTCCAAATCAAATCGATCGATTGGCATTTGCGCAAATCAAAATTGATGATTTGCGTTTTGAGTTGTTTCACAAGGGTGAGCCAAAGCTGGCATTAAAGCCATCTTCGTTTGATTTGGTTGGCGTAAAAAACAGTCAAATCGAAAAACTGAGCATGGCTGGTGAAGTTGAAGTTAGTGACAATGGATTTGCCCAAAGTCGAGCGCGTTTTCAGCTTGGAAATTTAACACTAAATAAATTTGATTTTTCCAAAATCGTCACAGCATTCGTTTATGACAGCGAACAAGATTTGATGGTTGGGCTGCGTGATGGATTTGGCTTGAACGATTTGCAAATATCCGATTTACGCTTTTCTGATGGCGAGAATGAGGCTTATCTGTCTTCTGGTAAAGTTACGGTTTCAAAAGAAAAAATAGCCGATATCGAGGTCAAGGGATTTGTGGTCGAAGATGCCAGCGAAACCACGACTGTCAGCATTGGCGCGGCGTCTTTGCGGACGCTTGATCTGACGATGCTTGATGCGTCGGTTTTGACCGTCAAGGGGCGTGCCAAAGCGATTAGCACCTATTTAGGTGTCACTGAATTTAAGCTGAAAGATGTTTTTGTGCAAAGCGCGGATACTGGCCAAAAGCGGATGGGCGTGATGGGGATCACTCTTGATGATATTTCTAGACATGACGGTCTTGTCACAACTGTAAATCTGAATATTGAAAAATTTATTGTTCCTGTTGACCTGATCGCGCAGGAAAATCAAGATTTTGCCCTCATCGCCAAAGAGATTACGGGTTCCGATGAGATGATGCTGAGTTTTAAGGTGGAAAATAATTATGACGTAGGCCGAAGCGCATATAGCACGGTTCTTGGCATGGATGTTGCCGCGTTTGGCGATCTAATGCTAAAAATTAGTCTGGAAGATGTCCCGTTTGAGAAACTGAAGGCGTTATCCAACGCAAATGATCCCTTGGACACATTGACAACCCTTGGCGAACTCAATGAAACCGTTTCCTTTAAAGAAGTTTCGATTAATTATGTCGATGGAATGCTGGCAGATAAGATATTAGAACAGGCGCCGCCAGCAAGCCAGTTGAATGCAATCATCCGTCAACAATTAACCTTGTTTCTGATTTCCTATCCGGCCGAGCGCGAGCAGATACTTGATGCTGTTGCGGGTTTTCTTGAGGGCAAAAATGGATTTTCGGTTGCGCTGGTAGCAAGCACACCAATTCCGGTCAAAGATTTGCCGGAAAAATTCACATCAGGTCAAATCAACAGGGATTTGACGGTCACCGCAACTGGCAGATAAAGCCATATAAACCGCCACCGCTGGATAAGGCGATAATAGGCCAACATTGATGAAAAATAAGGAAAATGGCGGAGAGGGTGGGATTTGAACCCACGAAGGGCTTTCGCCCTTGCCGGTTTTCAAGACCGGTGCATTCAACCGCTCTGCCACCTCTCCGTCGCAGATGGGATTAGCGGAAATCAGACAGATCTGTCAATAAGCATTCGGGTAGTTTTTCCAAATTGCCGCATTTTTATTAATTTTCTGCTGATCTTGTTATCATATGCTTGTCTAACCCGTGAAATCGGATCATATTAGCGCCTTGTGACATTGCTTGTCATGACCATGCTTTGGGGCTGAAGACCTTTTGGGTCGCGCGGTTCCTCCAAAACTGGAAAATGACTGTGTCGTGCGTGTTTTTCAGGAGTATATGGTGTCCTTCACTTATCCTTTGCCAGCCGCCAGGTATGGTTTTCGGGGCGGGTTTTCCGCTTATGTTCAATTCGCGGCGGGGTTAGGCCTTGCCGCAGCAATTGTTATTGCGACAGTCACCCCATCATGGGCGCAAAAGGCCGGTGGCGGCAAACGCACCGCGCGGGTCGAAATTGCCGAGGTAAAAACCCAAATTCTGTCGAATTTCACCGAGGTTCAGGGGCGGGTAACTGTTGGCCTTGTGGATTCAGTGACCGCAGTAACCAATGCGACAACACAGCTTGGTGAGTTTCGGCTTGGAGATCAGGTTGTGCCGGGCGATGTCATCGCTATCCAGGACAGCGCCAAGCTTGAATTACGATTATCACAGCTTCGCGCACGGCTTCGTGAGGCCAAGCTGCGGTTAGCAGATAGTGATGACGAATTGCGCGCCGAAGCAGGGTTGCTTGAGGTCAATAAAGCGCAAGCCGAATTGCTTGCAGGCAAGGCCAAGCGCGCCAAAGAGCTGGTGGCCAATAATGCGCTTGCCGTTGATGCGGCTGAAACGGCTTTTAACGCCAGCCTG
>DFSK01000104.1:2501-12081 GCA_002378605.1 Alphaproteobacteria bacterium UBA3439 | reverse complement strand
CAATTGCGCAAACCGAATTTGAAATTGCCCAGCTGGTCAAAGATGTCAAAGCCACAAAATTGCGCACGCAAACCGCCGGTCAGATTACCTTTCTTGCCGATTATCGCCGTGGCTATGCCCGCGAAGGCGAAATTATCGCCAAAATTACCGATTTGAATAATTTTGAAATCGAGGCTGAAATTCCGGTTACTTATCTTGGTTATATTGAAGCTGCCAAATCCATTTCAGGGCGCGGTCTTGATGGCAGTCAGCTGGAAATGCAAATTCGCGTCTCATTACCGGTGCAAAATTTGCGCTCGGCGACCCGTACGATGCGATTTTCGGTTAATGGCGGTATTCCATCTATCTTGCAGGCCGATAATGCCGTTGTGGTCATGCAGGTGCCAACAACCAGTCCGACACCGCTATTGGTTGTGCCAAAAGATGCGGTGCTGCCGCTAGCGGTGGGGCATATGGTTTATCTGGCCGATGGCGATCGGGCGCGCCGGCAGATTATCCAGATCGGGGCTGCGGTTGACGATGGTTTCATCGTGAAAAAAGGCCTTACAGCTGGTCAAAAGGTGATTGTTCGTGGCAATGAGCAATTATCCGATGGCAAAGAAATCCAAATTGGTGGCGGGAAAAAAGCGGGTGGCGAAGCCGGTTCTGGGCAAAAATCCAACGGCGCGTCAAAACCGGCTGAATTGAAAGGCTCAAATTAATGGGCGGCATTATCAAGCTGGCGATTGAAAGGCCAGTTGCTGTTCTGGCACTGATTTTCATGACCGTTATCTTTGGTGCAGTTGCGCTGCAGACGATCCCCATTCAAATGAGCCCCGATATCGAAAAACCGGTTCTTGACGTGCGGGTGCGCTGGGCTGGCGCGTCACCAACCGATGTTGACCGCGAAATTGTTGGGCGGTTGGAAAATGAACTCGCATCATTGAATGGCGTTGAAGAAATCGCCTCGCGCTCAACAAGAGGCTATGCCCGTGTGACCTTGACCTATGGCGTTGGTCAGGACATGGATAAAGCGCTTGTTTTGCTGCTAAGCAAGCTGTCAGCGGTAAACGGGCTGCCTGATGATGCCGATACGCCGCTTGTGCGAACGTCAAATTCTGAAGATAGCCCGATTGCGCGATTGGCGCTTGTTGCCAAAGACGGGTCGAATGTCGATCTTGAAATGCTTGGGCAATATCTCGACACGAATATTGTCGAGCCGCTATCCCGCGTTGAGGGCATTGCCGAGGTTGATTACCGTGGCGGCGGGCGGCGGGAAATGCGCGTCTTTATCGATCCGGACAAGCTAATCCAATATAAAATCACCTTGAATGAAGTGATTGATGCACTGCGATCATCGTCCTCAATGATGAGTGTCGGTATGGTGACCGAAGGCAAAAGATCCTACACGGTCAGGTCTGAGGCCTTGAATTACACGCCTGAAACCGCTGGAAATATCGTTATTCGTGCGGATATTTCGTCATCGGGAACGATTGTTCCTTTGCTTCTTCAAGATGTAGCAACGCTGGAAATAAAAGTACAAAAACGTACCAGTTTCAGGCGGTTAAACGGAAAACCTGCAATTATCTTGAACGCAATCCGTGAGCAGGGAAGCAATGTTGTTGGTACAATGTTGCGGTTGCGACTTGTTGCGGATTCGCTCAACCGTGACGAGCTTGATGCACGGGGCTTGAATTTGCGCGTTGTTTATGACGAAACAAAATATATCTCGTCAGCCATTGATCTTGTGCAGCAGAATATCTGGATTGGCGGTATTTTGGCCTTGTCGATCTTGATGTTGTTTTTACGCAATTTCATTCCAACTTTGATCGTGTTTGTTGCGATTCCGGTGTCGGTGATCGGGACTTTTGTGGCAATTGCCGGATTGGGGCTGTCGATCAATGTGATTTCGCTTGCCGGCCTGGCCTTTGCCGTTGGCATGGTGGTTGATGCATCAATTGTATCACTGGAAAATATTTTCCGGCTTCGCCAGCGCGGGATCGATTCTCAAAACGCCGCCTATCATGGGGCGCGTCAGGTCTGGGGGCCAATTCTGGGATCGGCATTAACAACGGTCATTGTTTTTATTCCGGTATTGACCTTGGATTTGCCTGTTGGGCAACTATTCCGTGACATTGGCATTGCGATTTCGGTTTCGGTTTTAATTTCAGTTGTTGTGTCAGTCACGGTCATTCCGACGCTGGCAGCCAGATTGCTTGGCGGGGCGGCAAACCGATTTGAAAAGCTGCCAACGATTCCGGTGCTTGATCCGATTGCCCGCCGTTTTGCCGGTTTGTTTATTGGCTATGCCCAATTTGTCGTAAGGCGCAAGCTGGTCGGCTTTGGCATTGTGGCTATCGTTCTGGCTTCGGCTTTTGGAATCAGTGCTAAGCTGATGCCCAAATTGGATTATCTTCCCGATGGCAATGCGAATTTTATTTTTGGTCGCATCAGCGTGCCAGCTGGTTATTCGATGGAAGAAACGCTGCGTATCGCCGAGCGGATGGAAAAAGCAGCACGGCCGTTATGGGAAGGCGAGGTCACTGAAGACGGCCCGCCAGCCATTGAACGGTTTTTCTTTGTAGCCTATTCAGGCGGGGCCTTTGCCGGTGCATCAGCCAGTGATCCGGCGCGTGTTCGTGAATTGCGCATGGTGCTGACGCGTCCTATTTTCGCCGAACCGGGCGCGCGTGCGTTTGTGCAGCAATCGTCACTTTTTGGTCGTTCGGTTGGCGGTTCACGGTCAATCAGCATTGATATCGTTGGGTCGCAGGCTGAAGATATCCTTCCGGTTGCTGTGCAGGTAAATGATGCTCTTAATACGCAATTTTCAGCACGCGATGGCAACCAAATCCGTACCTTACCCGGTCTTGATTCGGGCGCGCCGCAAATTCGAATTACGCCCGATTTAACCGCTTTGGCGCGGGCAGGCGTTTCGGTTCGTGAATTTTCATCGGCGATTGATGTCTTTAATGATGGTGCCAATGTGACTCAGGTGCCAATTGATGGCCAATTGATTGATATGGTTGTGTCAGGCAAGGATGCAGAAAATCTTAGCACCAGAGAATTGCAGGATATTCCGATCATCACGCGCCAAGGCAATGTGATTCGGCTTGAGCAATTGGCAAATATCGAGGTGATTAGTGCGCCGGTTCAGGTGCGAAGGCTAGGCGGGCGGCAGGCAATTTCAATTCAGCTGCGACCCACCGAGGCGTTGTCGCTTGAAGATGTTGTGGATGTTATCGACAATGAAATTTTGCCACCCATTCGCGCCGAAGCGTCGGCAAATGGCGTGACGATCAAGCTTGAAGGCGCGGCAAGTGCGCTGGCAATGACATGGAAAGCCATGCAGGCCAATGTGTTGACAGCTATCTTTGTTATTTTTCTGCTTTTGGTGATTTTGCTTCGCAGCTTTGTTTTACCAATGATTATCCTTCTGGCGATTCCAGTTGCCGCGGCAGGGGGCATTGGCGGTTTGGCCATCTTGAACCTGTCAATTCGGCAGCCGCTTGATATGTTGACCATGCTTGGATTTGTGATCCTAACCGGTGTTGTTGTGAATAATGCGATTTTGATGATTGAGCAAACCACTCTTCACATGCGTGAAGAGGGATTGTCGGCGAATGACGCGATTATCGAAGCAACCCGAAACCGGATCAGGCCAATTTTCATGTCGACGTTAACCTCGCTTTTTGGTCTTGTGCCGCTGGTTATTTTCCCAGGTGCCGGATCCGAACTATATCGCGGCATCGGCGTTGTGGTGTTTGGTGGCCTTGGCCTGTCAACTCTGGCAACCTTGATCATTGTGCCGCCATTGATGGCGATTGCGCTTAATTCACGATTTGGAGGGGCGCCAAGCCCGACTGCCATTTTGAAAGAAAAGCTATAGACCGGTTTTAGGGGCAGGGGACGCTATCTGCCCTTGACCGCCAAATGTCGGTAAATGGCCAATCAATTGTGGTTTTTTGGGATTTTTTCGGCTTGCCGATTGGCCTGTCTTTATTTCTGGTGAAGAAACGACCGATTGAACAAATTCACGGTTGCCCCTAAGCGGGCTTCCGCTTTACCATATCGCATCGTGTCGCAGGTCATATCGTCCTGGCCGGTTTAGACAGTTTGTTTGGTAACGCTTGGAAGGCTTGAAAATGAAACTCGGATTAAGCGCATTTTTGGCCGCTTTGGCATTGTTGGTTGCGCCTGTTGCCAGCGCTGCTGATCAAAATTTTGCACAATGGCTTATTGAACTGCGTCAAGAGGCAAAGGAACGCGGTATTTCGGATCGGGTTCTGGATGCGGCGCTTGGTAATGCGGCGCCAATCAAGCGCGTGATTGAGCTGGATCGTCGCCAACCAGAATTCACCATGACCTTTGACGAATATCTTGGCAAAATAGCTTCGCCAACACGGGCGCGGATCGCGGCCAAGATGCTTGTCGAACATGATGAAATTCTAACCAAAGTTTCAAAAAAATATGGTGTGCAAAAGCGCTATATCGTTACGTTCTGGGGTGTTGAAACCAATTTTGGCCAATATCTAGGATCGTTTAATGTGCCGCATGCTTTGGCAACATTGGCCTTTGATGGCCGTCGAAGTGCCTATTTCCGTAAAGAATTGCTGAATGCGCTCAGGATTCTGGAAGAAGGCCATATCGCCCCTGACAAAATGAAGGGATCTTGGGCTGGCGCCATGGGGCAAAGCCAGTTCATGCCATCAAGCTTTTTATCCTATGCTGTTGATTGGGATGGGGATGGCAAACGCGATATATGGGGCACCAAGCCTGATGTGTTTGCCTCAACTGCCTATTACCTGTCCAAAGCAGGCTGGCGCGATGATATTACCTGGGGACGGCAAGTGAAATTGCCAAAAGGCTTTTCCATGAACGGAAAAAATGCCAAGGCACTTGCCGATGACAAGACCCGCGCCAAGCTGCCCGTTTGGGCCAAGGCAGGCGTTCGCAATGCCGATGGTGAGGATTTGCCAGTGAAAAATCTGACGGCGCGGCTGGTTATGCCTGCTGGCAGTGATGGCCCTGCCTTTCTCGTCTATAGCAATTTTGACTCAATCCTCGATTGGAACCGGTCAAACTACTATGCGCTCGCGATTGGCCATTTGTCTGACAAGCTGCGATAAGCCGGATCGTGAAACAATGGGATAAAAGAATGCGTGTTATCGGGAAAAACGTGTTTGGGTTTTTGGTCTTGGGCCTGTTGCTTCAAGGCTGCGCCTCGGCTGAATTGGCTGTTGATCTGTTCAAGAAACATAAACGCCAAACCGAATCTGGCAAACAAAGCAAAGTGGTTGCGAAACCGCATTACAAAATCGGCAACCCGTATCAAGAGTTTGGTGTTTGGTATTACCCGAAACGTGATCTGACCTATGATGAAACTGGTCTTGCGTCTTGGTATGGCGAGGAAACGGCTATATTGGGTCGGCCTACCGCGAATGGTGAAGTGTTCGATCCAAATATTGCAACAGCGGCTCATAAAACCTTGCCAATGCCTTCGGTGGTTCGCGTTACCAATCTTGATAATGGCAGGTCGTTGGTTGTCAGGTTAAATGATCGTGGGCCTTTTGCGCCCGGCCGTATCATTGATTTGTCGCATGAGGGGGCGCGGTTACTTGGTTTTGTAGAGCAGGGCATTGCCAAAGTTCGCGTTCAGATATTGGCAGAGCAAAGCTTGCGGTTGGAAAACCTCGCGAAAAGAGGCGAGTTTCCAAGTCTGACAGCCAATGATCAGGGCGCCATGCCGGAAATGACGCCGGCAATTAAACCTGCAGTGAGCCTGACCGCCAAATCCAGCAAGCTCAAAAGTAAGGTTGCGGTCAATCAACCATCACAATCGGCCCTGGAATTACTGTCACAATCGCGTGTTGGCCAGGTCATTTCAGTCGCGCCCGTTGCCACCAAGATTTGGGTTCAGATTGGTGCTTTTGGGTCTCAAGAGCGTGCCAATGATGTGTTTTCAAAGGTTGGATCTGTTGGCTCAGGCGGGGTGTCTATGGTAAACCGTCTTGGTAAACGGCTTTATCGCGTGCGCCTTGGGCCCGTAGATGAGGTGGCAATGGCAGATTCGATGCTGCAAAAAGTGTTCAATATCGGCTTTACCGGCGCACGGATTGTCGTTGATTAGGCAAAGACATTTTTATGCCGTTTTACGGGGTGATACTATAGCTTGATTGACCGTTTTACAGACTGGTCTTTGAACAGGGCTCGCTTTGGCGGGTAATGAGGATTTGACGATGATACTAAAATTTTGGGCAAGATCATTTTTGATCGCGGCGCTGTTTGGCGCGGCAATGCCTGTCTTTGCCGCCGAAATTACATCGCCAGCAAAACAAGCGCATATCACCGATTTTGCGACTGGTAAGATTCTGTTCAGCAAGGATGCCGACGCGCCAATGAAACCGGCATCAATGGCAAAGATCATGACCGTTTTTGTGGCGTTTCAGCGCATTGCTGATGGCCAGCTTGGGATGGATGATAAATTCACCATTTCGGAAAAAGCTTGGAAAAAAGGCGGGTCACGAACATTTCTAGAAGTTGGCAAAACAGTATCGGTTCGTGAACTGCTGCATGGCATTATCGTCCAGTCGGGCAATGATGCCGCTATTGTTCTGGCTGAGGGGATTTCTGGCACGGAAAACGCCTTTGCCGATGAAATGAATTTCTGGGCCAAGAAAATTGGCATGAAGAATACGAATTTTCGAAATTCAACCGGCTGGCCTGATCCTGATCTGACCACGACGGCGGCTGATCTAAATATCATGACAACCGAGCTGATCCGGCGGTTTCCCGCAGATAAATACCCCAATCTTTATCCGATTTTTGCCAAGCAGGAATATACCTATAACAAAATTCGCCAGCCAAACCGTAACCCGCTTGTTTATGGTACGGCTGGCGCTGACGGTCTGAAAACCGGTCATACTGAAGAATCGGGCTATGGGTTGGTAGGGTCGGCCGAGCGTGATGGTCAACGCGTCATCATGGTTTTGAATGGCATGACCAGCATGAAGCAACGTTCGACTGAATCGCGCCGCCTCATGGATTTAATGTTCCGTGAGTTCAAAACCTATCGGTTTTTCGATAAAGGACAGCCGATCGATCAGGCCAATGTATGGCTTGGCGATGCGACGAAGGTTGATCTGGTTTTGGACGCGCCGCTTCACTTGCTTCTATCCTATCAAGAACGCCGCGATTTGAAATTATCGGTTCAATGGCTTGATCCAGTTCCAGCCCCCATTTTGGCCGGTGATCAATTGGGAACTTTAACCGTTGATATCAATGGCGATAGTCGCAAATTGGTTTTGCGGGCAGGGAAGGATATTCCGGTCTTGGGGATGTTTGATCGGGTTAGTGCAGCGGTGAAATATCTGGTCTTTGGCGCGCCTGTTACGCCATCGATTGCAAAGTGACGGCGGTAATGCGCGGCCTATTTATTACCTTCGAAGGCGGCGAAGGAAGCGGCAAGACAACGCAAATACAACGTCTCAAAGACTGGATTGAATCCAATATAGATTCGGTAAATCTATGTTTGACACGCGAACCGGGTGGGACAATAGAGGCCGAGTCAATCCGCGCATTGCTGTTGAATGGGGCTGCCAGCAAATGGCAGCCTGCTACCGAAGCGATGATGATGTCGGCATCGCGCCATGAGCATGTAGTTCATGTGATCAAGCCAGCGCTTGCGCGTGGGGATATTGTCATTTGTGACCGCTTTACCGATTCAACACATGTCTATCAAGGCTATGTTGGTGGTGTCGATAATGCGCTTCTTGACGGGCTTGACCAATTGTCATGCCAAGATCTTGTTCCTGACTTAACCTTGCTTCTTGATATGGATAGCAATGCAGGGCTTGCCCGTACAACCCAGCGTGGCAGTGCCGAAAGCCGGTTTGAGGCCAAAGGTGCTGCCTTTCACCAAAAGGTGCGGCAGGGCTTTGTCGAGCGTGCCGAAAAATATCCCAACCGCATTACTAAGATTGATGCCGCAAGGCCGGCTGGTACTGTAACAATGGATGTTATCGCGGCGGTTCGCGCCTTGCTTACGGCAAAAGGCATGATTGCGGCAGGCTGATATGGCGAATGACGGCGTAAAGGGAACTGGCGCGAATCTGTATGAATGATGCGAATGATAAATTTGATGACGCTGCCGATCCAACAGCGATTGTTGGGCACAGTGATTTTACCAATGCGCTAGCCGGTGCTTTGGCAAGTGGTCGCATGCATCATGCGTGGCTGTTAACGGGCCCGCGCGGCATTGGCAAAGCAAGCATGGCGCGTTTGGCTGCCGCATGGCTTTTGTCTGAACAGGCCGCTGCGACCAGCCTTTTTGGTGATGCCGTCCCGCAATTTGCGGTTTCGCCTGATGATCCGGGAGCAAATCTGGTGTTTCGTGGTGCGCATCCCGATTATCTGGCGATTGCGCCGGTTCTTGATGACAACAAATCGGGCCAGATCAAAATTGATCAAATCCGCGATATGGTTCCGTTTATGGCGCATAAACCGGCGCGAGGTGGCTGGCGCGTTGCGGTGATTGACTCGATGGACGAAATCAACCGGAATGGTGCCAATGCCATGCTAAAGCTATTGGAAGAACCGCCAGAAAAGGCAGTGATCTTTCTGGTATCGTCGCGTCCGGGGCAATTGCCGCCAACCATCAGGTCGCGTTGCCGTGTTGTTCGGCTTTCGGCATTAGATGCGGCGATGTGCCGTGATGTTCTGGCAAAAATATGGCCGGATGCAGATGCGGGTCATATTGATCTATTGGCGCAGCTTTGTGGCGGCGCGCCCGGGCGGGCAATTTCACTCGCCGAGAGTGGCGCGGCTGATTGTTATCAGGTTGCCTGTTCGCTTTTAGCCGCACCAAAGCTCGATGTTGGCGCCATGGCAGCACTTACCGGAAAATGGGGCAGGGGTGCCGCTGCAGGCCGGCCAACGCGCGAAGGGGCAGTATTTTGCCTTGATCGGTTATTGCGGCTTGCGGCATTGACAGCAAGCGGCGGTACAAGCCTGACGCCCTGCAATTTTGAAACAGGAGCCATTGACGTTTTATGTAAACGGCATACGGCTGCAACGCTTGCCGGTTTTCACGATGCACTCTTAAAAGACTCGTCACGCGCCGAAGGTCTATATCTCGATTTTTCGCAGTTTTTGCTCCGGCTAATGATCAAATTATATGAGAAAACCTTGCCCTAACGTTGTGGCTGGGCTACCTCATTGCTTGGGTATTTAAACTTTATAGCGCCTTTATCCGGATAAAACTCATGAGCCAGACTTATTACATCACCACACCGATTTACTATGTGAATGACAAACCGCATATCGGTCATGCCTATACGACGCTGTCTTGTGATGTGATGGCACGTTTCAAGCGGCTGGATGGCTATGACGTTACCTTTCTGACCGGTACTGACGAACATGGTCAAAAAGTTGAAAAAGCGGCTGAAGTGGCGGGCGTCACCCCGCAAAAATTCACCGATCAGGTTAGCCAGAATTTCCGTGACCTTACCGTCAAGCTGAATTTCTCGAATGATGATTTTATCCGGACGACCGAAGATAGGCACAAGGAAGCCTGCCAGAAAATCTGGTCAATTCTTCAGGA
>DFSK01000104.1:0-2172 GCA_002378605.1 Alphaproteobacteria bacterium UBA3439 | reverse complement strand
GAAGAGCCATCCTATTTCTTTAACCTGTCAGCATGGCAGGATAAATTATTGGCTTTTTACGCGGAAAATCCAGATTTTGTTGGGCCGGAAAGCCGCTTTAACGAAGTTAAAAGCTTTGTTAAGGGCGGGCTTCGTGATCTATCGGTCAGCCGCGCCAGCTTTAAATGGGGCGTTCCGGTGCCAAATGACGAAGATCATGTCATGTATGTCTGGCTTGATGCGCTTACCAATTATGTGACGGCAACGGGTTGGCCTGTTGATGGGGCAAATGGCGACGCTGAAAAACATGAACGTCTATGGCCAGCAGATTTGCATATGGTCGGCAAAGATATCCTGCGGTTTCACGCGGTTTATTGGCCCGCCTTTTTGATGGCGGCAGGGTTGCCGTTGCCAAAGCGGGTTTTTGCACATGGCTGGTGGACGAATGAAGGCCAAAAAATTTCGAAATCACTTGGCAATGCCATTGACCCTAATCAACTTGCCGAAACCTATGGTCTTGATCAAACGCGATATTTCCTGATGCGTGAAGTGCCTTTTGGCAATGATGGTATTTTTTCGGTTCCGGCCTTAACACAGCGTATCAATGGTGATCTTGCCAATGACCTTGGCAATTTGTCACAACGTGTTTTGTCGATGATCTTTAAAAATTGTGACGGAGTCATGCCAGCGCAGCCGGAAAAGCTGGCACCTGAAGATCAGGCGCTTCTGGCCAGCGCGGATGCACTGCTTGGCATGGTTCGCCAGCATATTGACAAACAAGCTTTTCATGAGGCGCTTCGCGTTATCTGGCAGGTGATTTCAAATGCTAACCGCTATGTTGATACGGTTGCGCCCTGGGCCTTGAAAAAAACTGATCCGGCACGAATGGCCGAAGTTTTGGCCGTTTTGGCTGAAACCATTCGCCAAGTGGCAATCCTTGTCCAGCCGGTGATGCCTGATGCTGCCGCCAAGATTCTTGACCAGCTTGGCGTTGACCCGGCAGCGCGTGATTTCACCTATTTGGGCGGGCAGGCGCGGCTTGTCAATGGGCAGGTGATTGCCAAGCCCGAGCCGGTCTTTCCCCGTTTTGTTGATGAGGCGGACGTAAATGCCGGATGACAATAAACCATTGATGATTGATAGCCATGCTCATCTTGATTATCCGCAGCTTTCGGATGATCTGGACGGGGTTTTGGCACGCGCAAATGAGGCTGGAGTCACCCACATCATTACCATTGGCGTCAAGCTTAGTACTGCCGATGCGCCAAAAGCGATTGCAGCGGCGCATGACAATATCTGGTGTTCGGTTGGCATTCACCCGCACGAAGCCGGAAATGAACCAGATGCCGCGAATATAGACGCCATTCGGGTAGCTGCCGATCATCCCAAATGTGTGGCGATTGGCGAAGCCGGACTCGATTATTTTTATGATTACGCCACCCCGCAACAGCAAGCTGACAGTTTTCGGGCGCAGATCGCTGTTGCGCGTGAACTGGATTTACCAATCATTGTCCATGCGCGTGATGCTGATGATGATATGGCGGCGATTCTTGAAGATGAGATGGAGAAGGGAGCGTTTCGCGGCGTTCTGCATTGTTTCAGCTCGGGCGCAGATCTGGCACGGCGCGCCGTTGCAATTGGGTTTTACATCAGCTTTTCAGGTATTTTGACCTTTAACAAAGCTGATGACTTGCGTGAAATCGCCGCTGAAATGCCCGAAGACCGGATTCTGGTTGAGACGGACTCGCCATATCTGGCACCAGCACCACATCGCGGCAGGCCGAATGAGCCAGCCTATACCGCACACACATTGGCCAAACTGGCCGCTGTTCGGGGGCGTCAACCAGCTGACATGGCAAGGATCACCCGCGCCAATACGTTACGTCTGTTTAACCGGATGGTTTTGTCATGAAAGTAACCATGCTTGGATGCGGCACGTCGGTTGGTGTTCCGGCGCTTGGGCATGCCGGTTGGGGCGATTGTGACCCGAATGACCCGCGAAACCGGCGCCAAAGATGCGCAGTTTTGATTGAAATTAACGATAAGGTCATTCTTGTCGATGCTGGCCCTGATATTCGTAACCAGCTACTGCCGCTGGGGTTAAAGCGCATTGACGCGCTGTTGATTACCCATACGCATTCAGATCATGTAGCTGGTCTTGATGATTTGCGCGCATTTTACTGGCCTGATCGG